>CAJPSJ010000018.1 GCA_905373295.1 uncultured Campylobacter sp.
GCTTAGCAGCGGCGGCATGAGCCTGGGTGAAGCGATCTTGGCAAGTGCTGCGGGTGCCATCATCGGCTCGTGGATCGGCGGCAAGCTATTTAACAACCCCGCCTATCAAAGCCAGCGCCAAACCGCCTACAAAAGCCCGAGCGCCTACTCCAGAAGCGTCGATAGCTTCAATCAAGCAAAGCAGCAAAACGATAAGGCGCGAAGCAGCAGAAGCGGTTTTTTCGGCGGAAGTAAGAGCGGCAAAAGCGGCGGATTTTTCGGCGGCTAAGCGCGCTTTGAAACATACGGCGACTTTACGCGCGAGTTTAAATTTAGAGCGTAGAATTTTAAAATTTGCGTAAATTTGGCATTGATTTGACGCAGGTTTTTCAAAAACGCGCTGCAAAATTCGGCTAAATTTTACCGCTTCTGCCGCGTCTGATCCACAGCGTCTGCGTGCCGTTTAAATTTAGCCGCAGATCTCGCGTGGCTTAAATTTACGCACGATTGCCGCGCATGATCTACGCTAATTAAATTTTGCCGTGCGTCTTGCGCACTTTAAATTTCCGCGAAGCGGTATGCGTATCAAAACTAGCAAAAGCCGCAAGGATCGCGGCGCAGATGAGTTAAAATTTTAAAAAAAGGATAAAAATGAAACTAAAAAAGATAACGCCGTTAAGCAACGAATATCTCGAAAAGCTCGGCTTTTACTGGCACACGGACGCAGACGAGACCCCTTACGTCAGCGACGAGATTGTGCGCGTGAGCGCTGCGGAGGCGGATGCGTATTATGAGGCCGCAAACGAGCTATACGAGATGTTTGTCGCAGCCGCGCAGTACGTCATCGACAATAACCTCTTCCACGAGCTCGGCATCCCCTTCAACCTCGTCGATCTAATCAAACAAAGCTGGGAAAACGAGGTGCACTGGCACCTATACGGGCGCTTCGATTTCGCGGGCGGGCTGGACGGCAAGCCGATCAAGCTGATAGAATTTAACGCCGACACGCCCACGGCGGTGTTTGAGACGGCGATCATCCAATGGGCGATGCTCAAAGAAAACGGCATGGACGAAGCGAGCCAGTTCAACGACCTCTACGACGCGCTACGCCATAATTTCAAGCGGCTCGTGGTGCTTGACGGCGAGCTGGAGGATTTTGCTAAATTTTATGAGGGGTGGAAAATTCTATTTAGCAGCGTCGCGGGCAACGTCGAGGACGAAAAGACGACGAAGCTTTTGCAGCAGACCGCGGAAGATGCGGGCTTTAAGACGCGCTTTGCCTACGTGGACGAGGTGGAATTTAACGACGAAGAGGGCGTGTTTTTTGACGGCGAAAACTATGAGTATTGGTTCAAACTCATCCCTTGGGAGGCGATCGCGATCGAGGAGGGCGAGCTTGCGCTCATCTTAAAAAACATCGTGCAAAATCAAAAGGCGATCATCCTAAACCCCGCATACACGCTGCTTTTCCAAAGCAAAGGGATTATGAAAATCCTGTGGGATCTGTATCCGAACCACCCGCTGCTGCTGCAAAGCTCCTTTTCGCCGATCATCGGTAAAAAGATGATCAAAAAGCCGTTTTTGGCGCGCGAGGGGGCGAACGTAGCGATTTTCGACGCAGACGGCAAAAAGATAGAGGAAAACGGCGGCGAATACGAAAATCAGAAATTTTTATATCAGGAATTTTACGAGCTCAACAAAGACGAGCGCGCCCAGAACTACCAAGCGGGGGTATTTTTCGCCTATGAAGGCTGCGCGCTGGGCTTCCGCAAAGGCGGCGAGATACTCAATAATCTCTCAAAATTTGTGGGGCACTACATCGAGGACGCGCAGTAGCGGCGCGGCAAATTTTAAAAATTTGAGAAATTTTAGGGCGGAGTATTTTGGCAGTAGCTTTGGCGGCAAGGCTATCGCGGCGGTAAATTCTATCGCCGCTCAGCGGTAAAATTTAACGTTAGGAAGCTACGGCGAAATTTAACGTAGCGGCGCGACCAAAATTCTGCGCGGATAAATTTCGCGCAAGTTAAATTTGCGTAAGTTGAAATTCCGCGCGGAGCAAGATTTGCGCGAGCTAAATTTTAAAATTTATACGCGAGCGGCGACGGCGATTAAATTTGTCTCTCGCTTCGGCACAAATTGAAATTTTAAATTTAGACGCAGATTTCAGCGGAAGTAAAATTTGCCGCTTGCTCCGACGCGAGTTAGAATTTTAAAATTTAACGCCCCGCGCGCTGCGGGCATTAAAATTTCGCGAGGGCATAATTCGCGATAGTTAAATTTTGAGAGAGTAAATTTTGCAATAGCAAAATTTCGCTAGAGCAAATTTCCGCAATAGCTAAATTTCGTGAGGTTAAATTTTGCCGTTTAGACGCCGTGCTTCCGATCGCACGACGAAATTTAACGGCTAAATTTAGCCGCGCTGCTACGACTTAAAATTTTAAAACGCAAAGGGGAAAATATGAAAATCGTATGTTTGGATGCCGCGACGCTGGGAAGCGACGCCGATCTTAGCGAGATCGCGAGCTTAGGCGAGTTTGAAAGCTATGAGATGACCGAGCCTGTGCAAACCGCGCAGCGCCTAGCGGGCGCCGATGTCGTCATAACCAACAAAGTCCTAATCACGGACGAGATCATGGCGCAAACCGCGCTTAAGCTGATCTGCGTAAGCGCTACGGGCACGAATAACATCGACATACAGGCCGCGCAGGCTCGCGGCATCGCGGTGAAAAACGCGGCGGGCTATTCGACGAACAGCGTCGTGCAGCAGACCTTCGCGTCGCTGTTTGCGCTAACCAACGCGCTCGGATACTACGCGGATTACGGCAGCAGCGGCAAATGGTGCGAGAGCGAAATTTTTACTCACATTGACGCGCCGATCAGCGAAATTTACGGCAAAGAATTCGGCGTCATCGGGCTTGGACAGATCGGTGCAAAGGTCGCCCGCATCGCCGCCGCGTTCGGCGCAAACGTGAGATACTACTCCACTAGCGGCGCGAACGACAACGGCGAGTTTGCCAGAGTGAGCCTGGACGCGCTTTTGACGGCATGCGACATCGTCTCGATCCACGCCCCGCTAAATCAAAAAACGGCGGGATTGATCGGCAAAGCGGAGCTTGCGAAGATGAAAGAGGGGGCGATCTTGATGAATTTCGGCCGTGGCGGCATCGTGGACGAGGACGCGCTAGCTCGCGCCGTGGACGAGCGAGGCCTACGCACGGCGCTTGACGTGCTGCAAACAGAGCCGATGAGGGCGGATCATCCGCTGCTGCGCGTGAAAAATCGCCGCAAAGTCGTCATCACGCCTCACATCGCATGGGCGAGCACAGAGGCCCGCAAACGGCTGATAAAGATGATCGCGCAAAATATTAGGGATTTTATGAACGGCAAATAAGTGCAGTTGAAACGCTGGAGCAAATTTAACAAAATCAAGATGCGGCACAAGATCCACAAAGACTCTGCACGCAGTATTTCAAAGCGCTGCATATAAAATTTATTAGCTGAAAAGAGCGATACCGCTTCGGGTAAAATTTTAAATTTACGCCGCGGATAAGCTATCTCTCCGCTTTGAATTCGTAGATTTATCTTTTCTTATAAATTCTTTTTATGCTCATCCAAAATCCCGTAACTATAAAAAATAATACAGAAATCGCCGCTATGCAGAATAAGAACTTGCCCGCCTCGCCGAAGATATAGCCCGAATGCACGCTCAAAACGGCTTTATGTATAGCAAAAGGGCGCGGCGTGGTGCTTTTCGCATCGTCATAGCGAGCATGCCGCAAGATGCCCTTTTTAACGTTTATACTCATCGTATTCATATGCTCTTCGCTCTTTTCGCCTTTATCGAAATAAAAGATCATAAAATTTTCTCCATCTTTTTGGGCGATAATATTGAAGAATTCGTAGTTTTCACCGCGTTCACGCTTAAAAATATCAAGTGCCGTCTGCAAATTTAAAATTTTATCTTCATCCTCAAGCGAAAATCCTCGCACTTCGGTAAAACTCGTTTTTCTAAAAATTTCCTTTTCCCCTAACGCTCTGTTGGTGATTTTGGCTATCCAATCATACGACCAATAAAGCCCGCTAGCGCTTATCGTAAGCAAAACGGGCAGCAGCAAAACTCCGACTGCGCCGTGCAAGCTATATAAAAACGTGTAACCTCTCGCTTTAAAATTTATCCTAAATGCGCGTAAAATCTTTCCTCTAAAGCTAGGATAATAGATCACCACGCCTGAAATTAAGACTAAAATAAACATAATTGTGCTAAACGCCACGATATTTTTGCCTATTAGCCGCATAGTTTCGTTTTTGCTTAGCCCAAAACCTAGATTAGTATGTAGATTTAGCGCTACGCCGATAAACGTATCGCCTATGTTTTCCGAAGTAATTTCGCCGTTATAAGGATCTATAAAATATGATTTAAACTCGCCGCTAGAATCTGTGCCAGAAAGCCTAATCGCCCCATTTTTATTTTGAGGAATTCTATAATAACTGAGCGTAAAACCGGGCTTGACTTTTCTGAAAATATTTAAAATTTCGGCGGGTTCGAGGGCATCTTTTCCGCTCGGGCTCACGAAAGATTTGCTTTGATTTAACGCATCTATAATCTCGTCGTGATACGAGATAATAGCGCCGCTAAGGGCTATGATTAAGATCGGCACGCAGCATATAAGCGTCAAAACAAGATGGACGTTGAACCAAAATTTTTTCCTTTTTAGAATCGCCATTAATTTCCTTAAATTTTAAATCCGCGGACGAAATTTTATGCGCTACGAATTTAAAAGTTCACGTTAAATCCAACCTGCGCCTTCATCCCGTCTACGACCATCATTTGATAATTTCCCGAGCGCGTTAGTACGAATTCGTTGAATACGTTATAAAGCGTAAAATTTAAACTTGCGTCTTTTGTGACTTTATAGCTCGCGCCCAGATCAAAAAGCGTGTATGAGCGGATATCCTCATCGTAGCTTAGGCTATCGCGCGTCCTACTATAATAATTTATTTGCGACCATAAGTTTAGCTTGGAGCTTACGTCGTAATCAAATCCTAGCTTTACCGAATGGATTGGAAAATTATTTAAGGTTTTACCCTTCTCGCTACCCGTTTTTTGCTCGGATTTCGTATAGGCGTAGTTTGCATGCAACTTCAAATTATCTAAAATTTGATAATCGCTACTTAGCTCTAGACCCTTAACCTCGGCTTCCCCGACATTTATAGTGTCCCAAATACCGCGCCTGTAAGTTTTGCCGTTATGCACGCAAGGATTTCCCGGTCTTGGGCGGCAAATTAATTTAGTAGAAATTCCATCTTTGATTTTGGTATAAAACGCAGTAGCACTAAAGTTAAATTTATCGTTATCGTCGTAAGAAAACCCGCCTTCGTAGCTTATGCTGCTTTCGGGCTTTAAAGAGCTTCTGCCGATCTGAGCCCCCTGACCTCCTGCAAATGGCAGGGCAAGGCCCTCGCTACGCTGCTTAATATCCGGAGTTGAATATCCCGTCGAAACGCCGCCTTTAATAGAAAAACTTTCGTTTAAACGATAAACGGCATAAGCGCGCGGAGATATATGGCCGCCGTAGTCTTTATCTCGGTTATATCTGATTCCGCCGGTTAGTGTTAAATCATCAGTTAGATAAAAATCATCCTCGCCGTAGATCGAATAATCCCATCTTTTGACATTTGCCTCATCTGCGGTAGTAGCGGCTTCGTTTAATCTCTCGCTTCGGTATTGCACGCCCAAACTCAAAGCATTTGAATCGAAAAAATATGAGCCTTTAGAATTTAACGTAGTCGTTCTAAGACGCAGATCCTGGGCGCCGCTTTCTTTCATGCTATCGTAATTTGCGTAGCTATCTATCATAAACTTATCGTATTTTCCCTGATGAGACAGGCTTGCGGTGTAGCCTTTCATATCCTCTTTCGCAATATCGTTATTGCCTCCCGAGGTTGTTCGCGTACGCCCATATGTACGCCTAAATTTATTATTTACTTTACGATAATCAAGCGTTACCTCATCATTTTGCGTTACGTTATACATCAGTTTTGCGCCCATATTCGTCTCTTCATTATTTCTATTCGCATAAGGCTCTTTATCCTCTATCTTTTCAAAAAATCTGCCGTAAAGTGCGATACCTAGTACGTCTGGGACAATTGCTCCGTTTAGATAAAAACCCGTTTGATAATCACCTTTTATTTGCGATTTTTTAGCGAAAGTATAGTATCCGTTTACATTGCCGCTAGGCTCATTTGAAAAGCCCTTGGTGATGATATTTATTACTCCGCCCATAGCGTCGCTGCCGTAAAGCGAGCTCATAGGACCGCGTATGACCTCTATGCGCTCTATCACATTTGCGGGAGGCAAGAAATTCTGGCTGCTGCCAATACTTCTCAATCCTTTATAGGCGCTATCGCTGGTCGCGGGCTTGCCGTCGATTAAAATTTTCGTATATTTTTGAGACAGACCTCTTAGGCTTATGCCTTTTCTCGATGCAGCGCCTAGCGTTGCGGTAAAGGCACTTGGCAAATCCTCTACCATTGCAGAGATATCTTGGTAGTTGCGCTTTCGTATCTCTTTTTGCGTAAGAACGGAGATGGAAGCGGGTGCGTCTTGGATATTTTGCCGATAGCCCGTAGCGCTTACTACGGTAATTTCACCCAAATTTACGCTTTTGTCCTGTTTTTCTATCTCGCTCGATATTCCAACTGTCGCTATAGCAGCAATCAGCGATAATTTATATATTGCGCGCACAAACGCTCCTTTTCTTATTAAAATTTAAACTCATTTTACTATAATAAGATATGCATTATCAAGAAATACTAAACGGCAGAGGGATTATTTTAAACGCTAAAGGGATAAGATGAGCAAGGAGATAAGTTTAGATGATTTTTTGCAAAAAATATCTAACGACATTGAGCCGTCCAAGCAATGTGGGTATAACAAAACCGAGCTTGAAAGCGAAAGTATAAAATTCGACTTTAGCTCTTTTTATACGGGCGGAGAGATAGGATATTATAGCAGCGATATAATTTGCAGAGATTTCCTTTTGCATCGCCACGAGCGAGGTAGCCGCTATTCATTTTTATTTTTCAATACGGGCGAAAATCCTATCTGCTTCAGATCGGATAAAGATCAATTCGTTTTGAATAAAGGTGAGTTTTGGCTCGGAACTATGCAAAGCAAATTGCGTGGCGTTCACGAGCTTGAAAATAAACACTATAAAAGCTCATGCATAGCGCTTAGCACCGCTTTTGCAAATGAGCTGGGAATTTTAAAAAATTTGAATTTAGATCAGGCCGTTTGTATGAAGAAATTTAAAACAAGCGCCGTGCAAAATATCATCCTCAAAGAGCTCGAAAATGCCGCGATATACGACGGCAAAATGCGCGAAATTTTTATGGAGAGTAAAATTTTAGAGATGCTTTATAGAAGTTTTCATAAATTTAATGAGCCCGAAAATGCGCTTAGTCTTGATGAAAATCGCATAAAAACAGTTCAAAAAGCAAAGAAAATATTACTCGAAAATATGCAAAACCCACCTAGCATTAAGGAGCTCGCTCGTCTTTGTGCCACGAATGAATTTGCACTAAAAAGGGATTTTAAAGCATATTTCGGCACGAGCGTTTATGCGATGCTGACAAATGAGCGGCTTGAGATTGCAAAAGAGCTATTAAGTCTAGATCAAATCAGCGTAAACGAAGCCGCCAAAATGGTCGGATATAATAATTTATCGCATTTTTCTAAAATTTTTAGGACTAAATTTAACGTGCTGCCGACGCAACTGAAAAAGGATATAAAATTTTACTACTCGGATTAGAATTTCGCACGACCGACTATCTCTTAGAAGCCACATTCTTTCGCAACCGCATATCAAAGTCTCATAAAATTTTATATCGCAACCAAACCCGCAAAAATACGAAATTTAAATTATAAATGCCGCCGAAACCTTGGCGGCAAAAGTGAGCTGCGATCAAATATCGCAGCTGCGCGTATGTTTGGACGCCCCAAAGGACGCCTTAAAATTTTAAATACGTCTAAATTTAAAACAGGCTATAAACCTCATCGAGTGTGAAGTGCTTTTTATCGATCTTACCGCCGTAGTATGGCTTGATATCCTCGTCAAAAGCCTTATGGAAAAATTTCGCTTTATACATTTTTACCAGGCTGCTATTGACCGCATCAAGCAGCTCGGTATTGCCCTTAGATAAGGCGACGGCGATATAATCTACCTTGCCAAGGTTGATGATTTTTGCATCCAGCGCGGCATCGTTTCTAGCGTATCCGAGTACGACCGTATTATCGTCGGCAAAGCCTATGCCCTCGCCAGCCTTTAACCTAGCGACGCACTCATTCGCGTCGGTACATGTCGCAATCTCATAGCCCGCGTTTTTGAAGTGCTCCTCGGCAGTTGTGCCTTTAACGCTTAGAATTTTTTTATGCGCGATCTGATCGATTCTTGAAATATTATCATCCTTACGGCTTAGCACGCCAATTTGCACTGAATAATACGGGTAAGAAAAATCGACTTTCTGAACGCGATCTTTTGTGACGGTAAGCTTGGATATGATGAGATCGATTTTGTTTTGCTCCAGTGAGGGGACGCGATCTTTAGATACTACGGAGATAAAGTCGATTTTGATCTTTTTATTGCCGAATAGATTTTTGACTAACTCATTTGCCAAATCAACCTCAAAGCCCTTCAGCGTGCCGTTATCATCGAAGCTAAACGGAGGCTGGGAGTCTTGCAAGCCTATGCGAATTTCGCCTGCTTGCTTGATATCTGCTAAGGAGTTAGCGCAAAGCGCGCCAGCACCCAGCAAAATACTTAGTAGAATTTTTTTCATATTTTGTCCTTTGAATTAAAACATTTTATAAAGATCATCTAACAAGAAATATTTTTTCTCAGCCTTGCCCTTGTAAAAAGGATCGATGCTGTCGTTAAAAATTTTCTTGAAAAAGCCATTTTTGCTGAGCTTGACAAGCCCGTCATTTAAGGCGTTTAGCAAGTCGTTGTTGCCTTTTTGCACCGCGATAGCTAAAAATTCCGACGTACCTAAATTCTTGATATTTACCTCTACCTTGCGATCTACGACCGAATAACCCAAAACTACCATATTATCGTCTGCATAGCCGCTGCCGTGACCGGATTTTAGCGCACGGAAGCATTCGCTCGAACTAGCGCATGAGATAACTTTAAAGCCTTCCTTATTAAAATAATCAAAAGCCGTAGTGCCGGGCTCTGCTAAAATTTCTTTATCCTGTAGGTCGCTTATTGTCTTGATATTGTCATCGCTACGGGTTAGTACGCCGATATTTACGCTAAAGTAGGGATTTGAAAAATCCACTAGTTTCTCGCGCTCTTTCGTAACCGTAATCGCCGCGATATCCAAATCGACCTTGTTATCTTGCACGGCTGTGATACGATCATTACCTAGAGTTACGACATATTCGATTTTGCCGCCCTTATCGCCGAAAATTTCTTTCACGAGCTCTTCGATAAGCGAAATTTCAAAACCGCTATATCTTCCATCCTCAGAGACGCTAAGTGGCGGCAGTGAGCCGTCCACTCCGATACGAATGAGCCCTTTTTCTTTGATCTGCGCTAAAGAGTTAGCAAATAACGAACATGAAGCGATTAACAACGCAAATATAATCTTTTTCATAAAATTCCTTTAAATTTTACTAAAATTTCGCAAGCGAATAGAATTTCCCATCCATCGCCGCTTTAAATCAAAACAAGCTGTAAAGATCGTCCAGCAAGAAATACTTTTTATCAATGGTGCCTTTATAAAAAGGCTCAATACTCTCATCAAAAATTTTTGTAAAAAAACCTTTTTTACTTAGCTCAATTAGTCCCGCATTTACCGCGTTAAGCAGCTCAGTATTGCCCTTTTGCACCGCGATGGCCAGGAAGTCCGTCGAGCCTAAATTTTTGATATTTACTTCGACTTTGCGGTCGACTACGGCGTAAGCGAACACAAGCAGATTATCGTCTGCGTATCCGTCGCCCTTGCCCGATTTTAGAGCGTTAAAGCATTCGCTTGCACTATCGCACGGCGCTACGTTATAGCCCTGTTTCGTAAAGTAATCAAACACGGTGGTGCCAGGCTGCGCCAGTATAGTCTTTCCATTTAGATCGGAGACCTTTCTGATATTATCGTCGCTACGAGTTAGCACGCCGATATTTACGCTAAAGTATGGATCGGAGAAATCTACCAGCTTCTCGCGCTCTTTCGTAACCGAGATAAGCGCGATATCTAAATCGACTCTGTTGTCCTGTACCGCTTTTATGCGGTCATCACCTACCGTTACGACATATTGTATCTTGCTGCCTTTATCACCGAAAATTTCTTTAACAAGCCCTTCGATCAAGAGTATCTCAAACCCGCTATATTCGCCAGCTTTAGCGACGCTAAACGGCGGAGACGAGCCATCTATACCGATGCGAATAACCCCTTTTTCTTTGATTTGAGTCAAAGTGTTGTTAAAAAGCGAACACGCAGCCAGCATCAATGCTAGGATTATCTTTTTCATAGCGTCCCCCTTTTTAAAAATTACAGCAAGCTATAAAGATCGTCCAGCAAGAAATACTTTTTCTCTGCAGTTCCTTTGTAGTAAGGCTCGATGAAATTATCGAACGAATTTTTGAAAAAGCCCTCTTTGCTTAGCTTGATTAGCTCGCCGTTTAGAAAATCCAAAAGCTCCGAATTGCCCTTTTTCACGCCGATGGCTAAGAAATCCGAGGTGCCTAAATTTTTGATATTTACTTCAACCTTTTTATCTAATACCGGATAAGCTAGCACGACTAGGTTATCGTCCGCATACCCGTCGCCCTGTCCGGCTTTTAGCGCCTTATAGCAGGCGTTTGCATTATCGCATCTGGCGATATTATAGCCTTGCTTTTCAAAGTATGTTTCTGCAGTACCGCCGCTAAGAACTAAAATAGTTTTATCTTGCAAATCGTTTAAGGATTTAATCTTATCTTCGATGCGAGTTAAAATGCCTATATTAACACTAAAATATGGGGTCGTAAAATCTACCTGCTTCTCGCGCTCCGGAGTTACGGTAAGAGTTGCGATAACTGCGTCCACCTTATCTTCTTGTAGGAATTTTATACGCTGATTTGCAAGCACGGAGGTAAACTCCACCTTCCCGCCTGATGGAAGCATATCTTTAGCGATAGCATTTGCCATATCGACCTCAAAGCCCTGATGCACGCCGTCTTCTATCTTGCTAAACGGCGGCTGCGCGTCATAAACGCCTATTCTTAGCACTCCGCTACTTTTGATCTCGGAGAGCGATCTGGCGCAAAGCGCACTACTGGCCAAAGCTGCTGCGAGCAGACTTAAGAGAAATTTCTTCATCCTTTTTCCTTTCTCATAAATAATTTCAAAACCATTGCCACGGCTACGGAAAACCTCAAAATCCCGCCCGAATGGCAAGCAGACATTAAATTCGCCCGCAGGCGAAAAGCAATTTTAGCTTTTTATATCTTTAATGATTATTAAATAGTAAGTAAAGTCGCCAAATAAATTCGCTTTTTCATTGTTTGCTTCGATTTTGCGAGAACTTCTTTTAGAATTCTTATCCGCGTCCTAGCGGTAAAATTTAAAATTTTTAATATTTTAGTTCTTAGCGGCGGTACTGCAGAATTAGGTGAGAAATTTTATGAGCGCTTTAAAACTCGCGATAAAATTTTAAAATTTTATGAGATTAAATTTTGTAGATTGCATTTGACAAAACAGCACAAGAAAGGAGTGAAATTTCAAAATTTCGCGCTTTAGTGCAGACATAGCGGAATTTAAAATTCTTAAATTTATACGCTCCGCCCAGCAAAACGAAATTTTAAAATTTTTAGCAAACTACAAAATTCAAAAGCAAGCAAAATTAAATCTGTGCCACGCTGCAGAATTTCGCAATAAAAGTCACGCCGCCAGCGCTAAATTTTGCGCCATAAATCATACTACAAACATCAGCTTGGCGCAAAGCACGATGATGAAGCCGAATACAAAAGCGATTTTATGGATATTTGCTCGTAAAAACTCAGGCGCGGACCTTCCCATCGCGCGGCAGCTCAAATTTATCGCTACGCACACGGCGATGATGAGCGCGAGCGTGACTTTTAGCATAAAGATTTTTTGAAGCGGCGTGCCGAAATACCCGCCATTAGCGCTTCCGACCCAACGGCTCATCATCATTCCGCCGGTGATTATCAGCGTAAAAAGGCAAACCGGCATGATCTTAATCGCGCGCGAGCCGATCGCCTTTTTAACGCGCTCAAAATCCGCGCCCAGCGCGCCTTTAAGCCGCGAAAAAATCACGACGTCGAAAAATATGTAGCCCAAAAAGATAATGGCGCAGATGAGATGGACGATCTGCACGTAAGGATAAATTTGCTCCACCACCGCTCCTTGCTATGAAATTTCGCCCATTTTATGCGAAATTTCAAATTTTAGCAATGATTTTCATCAACACGCCGCGAGCGGTTAAATTTAAGCCGATCGTGCGAGCAGTGCAGATAAATTTTGGCAAAATCGCGCAGGCAAATTTAAAAGCAAAGCCGCGCGGACGAAATTCTAAAATTCTAAAATTCTAAAATTCTGCCCGCGGAAACCCGCGCAAATTCCGCAATCTATAACATCATCGAAAAGATTATGCCGAATATGATTAGCGGAATATTAAAGAAAATAAAGGTCGGCACGCAGGTATCCCACATGTGGCTATGTCCGCCGTCGATATTCAGCCCCACGGTAGGCCCGAGCGTGCTATCGCTCGCAGGAGAGCCCGCATCGCCGATACCCGCGGCCACGCCGATGATAAAGATCGTCGCTGCAGTGCTAAAGCCCAGCTGCGCGGCTAGCGGACAGTATATCGTGGCGATGATAGGGATCGTGCCGAAGCTCGAGCCTATGCCCATCGTCACGAGCAGTCCGATGCCGATCATCAGCAGCGCGCCGCCTAGCTTGCCGCCGCTTAAAGTGCTCGCTACGTGCACCAGCTCGTTCACGCCGCCGGTTTCTTTTAAGATCGTGCCGTATCCTGCGGCGATCAGCATCAAAAACGCGATGTAGCCCATCATATGCACGCCCTCGTCAAATACGTTATCCAGCTTCTTCCACTCGATGCCCTTGCTAGCAAGCATCACTAAAATTCCGCTAAGCGCGGCAAACGGAAGGGATTTGATCCAAATTTGCACCGCGAAGCACACCGCGATGCCCGCTAGCGCGCCCCATTCGCGCATACCCATCTTAAGCTCGCTAAAATGCGCATCCAGGCTCTCTTTGGTTTCGGCATACTCCCTCGGCTTGCGGTAGTAGATCACGGCTAGGATGAGACCCACGAGCATCGGCACGGCGCTTAGCCACATCACGCTCGATATGTCGCCAAGGCTTACTGCGATGCCGTTTGCGTTCATATTTTTTTCGATTAGTCCCATAAAGATAAGTCCAAATCCCAGCGGCAGCGCCATATACGGCGTCTGCAAGCCGAACGTCAGCGCGCACGCTACGGCGCGGCGGTCGATCTTTAGCGAGTTCATGATCTTAACTAACGGCGGGATCAAAATCGGGATAAAGGCGATATGCACGGGGATTAAATTTTGTGAAAAGCACGCAAAAAAGGCGATTGAAAAGATAAAGACGTATTTTTTGTCGCTGATTAAATTTGCCACCGCGCGCACCAAGATCGCCGTTAAGTTCGTCTTTGAGATCGCGCTTGCGATGACGCCTAGCAGCAGATACGAGAGCGCGGTTTCTAAATTTCCGCCCATGCCAAGGCTGCCGGCGTTTTCGGGGTTACCGTTTATGAATAAATTTATGGCATCGCCCAGTGGGATATTGCTTGAGAGCACGGCGCATATCGTGCCGATTAGGATCGCAAGCATTACGTTGCACCTCAGCAAGCACAGCGCGCACATCACACAGATACTGATAAATACGGGATTGGTAAGCATCTTTTGCCTTTTTTGGAATTTTTGCAATTATATAGAATTTAGGGCTAAATTTTGCTAAAATCGCGCAAAAAATAGGCTAGGACGATGATGAAATATTTTTACTCCTCTTTTGTAGTAAGCCTAATTGCGCTTGCTATCGCGTTTTATATCGACGGTGCTGGTGCCGCTTATATCTGCGCGCTTTTATGCGCGCTCGAAATCAGCCTCAGCTTCGACAACGCCGTAGTCAATGCCAAGGTACTAAAAGATATGGCGCCGGTGTGGCAGAGCAGATTTATCCTCTGGGGCATTCCGATCGCGGTTTTTGGCATGAGGTTTTTATTCCCCGTGTTAATCGTTGCCGCAAGCGCGCATCTAGGTCTTTGGGAAACCCTCGTGCTGGCGCTTAAGCAGCCGCATCGCTACCATGAAATTTTAAGCGAGAACGAAGCGCAAATTTACGTTTTCGGCGGCGCGTTTTTGCTGATGGTCTTTTGCGATTTTTTCTTCGATACGCAGCGCGAGC
>CAJPSJ010000019.1 GCA_905373295.1 uncultured Campylobacter sp.
GTAATGATCGGTGGGACGTTTGATTTCGCCGACCTGCTCTGCTACGCCGCAGGCTGCGTCCTGGCGGGCGCCGCCGAAAAATTTGAAAGTAAAAACCGACAAAGGAGAAGCGATGGATAAACAAAAAGCCGTGCAAAAGATGACCGAGGTCATGGCGAAATTCGTCGGCTACACGGGCAAGGTGCTGCCTGGCGACGTGACGACGAAGCTAAGCGAGCTCGCCGAGCGCGAGACGCAGCCGCTGGCAAAGGAGATCTACAAAACGATGTTTGAAAACCAGCGCCTTGCTAAAACTAGATCGTCCGTCCTGCCAGGATACGGGCGTGATCCAGTTTTTCGTCCGCTGCGGCACAAATTTCCCGCTCATCGGCGAGCTCGAGGAGCTGCTGCGAGAGGCCGTGCTGCGAGCGACGTGCGAGGCTCCGCTGCGTCACAACAGCGTCGAGACGTTTGACGAGTACAACACCGGCAAAAACGTCGGCAAGGGCACGCCGAGCGTATTTTGGGAGATCGTGCCGCAAAGCAGCGAGTGCGAGATACACACCTATATGGCGGGCGGCGGCTGTAGCCTGCCCGGCAAGGCGACCGTACTGATGCCTGGCATGGGCTACGAGGGGGTCGTGAAATTCGTCATGGACATAATGACGAGCTACGGCATAAACGCCTGTCCGCCGCTGCTAGTGGGCGTAGGCGTGGGCACCTCGATCGACGTGGCGTCTCTGCTATCCAAAAAAGCGCTGATGAGGCCTCTTGGCTCGCATAATCCAAACGAACGCGCCGCGCTAACCGAAAAGCTGCTCGAAGAGGGCATAAATAAAATCGGACTGGGCCCGCAAGGTATGAGCGGCGCAAGCTCCGTGATGGGCATGCATATCGAAAACTGCGCCCGCCACCCAAGCGTCATCGCCGTCGCCGTAAACGTAGGCTGCTGGTCGCACCGAAAAGGCCATATCGTCTGGGACGAGCAGCTAAATTTCGACGTAAAATCGCACAAGGAGTTCGCACTATGAGTAAGAAAATTTTAACCACGCCGATCGGCGCAGAGGATCTGGCGGATATAAAGATCGGCGACGTGATCTATCTCACCGGTCACATCGTCACCTGTCGCGACGTGCCGCACAGACGCGTCGTAGAGGAGGGTCGCGAGCTACCGCTTGATATCAGAGGCGGCGCGATCCTGCACGCAGGGCCGATCATCAGAAAAACGGGCGACGATGGCTTTGAAATGGTCTCCGTGGGGCCGACAACTAGCATGCGAATGGAGAAATTCGAGCGCGAATTTATTGCTAAAACTGGCGTGCGCCTGATCGTGGGCAAAGGTGGCATGGGCGAGGGCACGATGAGCGGCTGCAAGGAGTTTGGCGCTATACACTGCGTATTTCCTGCGGGCTGCGCGGTGGTCGCCGCGACGCAGGTCGAGGAGATCGAGAGTGCCGACTGGACGGAGCTTGGGATGCCTGAGACGCTGTGGAAGTGCCGCGTGAAGGAGTTTGGCCCGCTAATCGTCTCGATCGACGCGCACGGAAATAATCTTTTCGAGCAGAACAAGGTCAAATTTAACGAGAAAAAAGACGCGGCGCTAGCTGAAATTTTACCACAGATGGGGTTTATAAAGTAGCTAAATTTTGGCGGCTAGCGCTTTAAATTCTTACGCGTTGCCACTAAACTTTAAGGGGCTTTGGACGGATGGCGCAGGCGTAATCGATTAATAAAACAGCCGGCAGGGCTAAGCGCGAGATTAAATTTATCTGCAAAATTTAGCTAATCGCGAGGGATAAATTTTAAAAATTTAAACCTGCAAAGCCGCTATTTTAAAGCGCCGACTAAAAGCGCGCTAATTTTGCCGAAGCTCTTTCATAAATTTAGCCTACGCGCTATTTTTCTGCGTAAATTTTACGCTTGCGTAGAGGTAGCTTGCAAGTCCCAGTGCGCCGAATATCGCGCCCGCCTCGCCTATGTGCTCAAGCCCGAATCTCGTTGCGATCTGATGCCCCAAAAGCGCTCCGCCGCCGATGCCTACGTTGTAGATCCCCGAATAGATCGATATCGCGACGTCGGTAGCGTCGGGTGCGAGCGATAGTACTTTGATCTGCAAGCAGAGCCCAAAGCCGAAAATCCCCACTCCCCAGACGAAAGCCGCGAGCAGCAGCGCTACGTCATTTACGACAAAAGCTTTTAACGTCAGCACCGAGGCTAGGATAAAGAGAATCGCGCAGATCAAAAAGGCGTTTGGAAAAGAGCGGTAAAGCTTCGAAAAAAGCACGCTCGCAGTGATACCAGAAGCACCGAACGCAAGCAGGACGTAGGTTACGAAGTGATCCCCTGCGGGATTAAATTTCGCCACGAATGGCTCGACATAGCTGTAGGTCGTAAAATGCGCGCCTACGATCAAAAACGTCAGCAGATACAAAGCAAGCAGCATCGGGCGCCTTGCAAGCATCGGCAAACTCGCAAGAGAGCCCGCGCGTCTGCTCGGCAAAAACGGTAAAATTTTCCAAAGAAACAGCGCCTCGGCCGCCGCAAGCGCGCCGATCGCGAAAAACGTAATCCTCCAGCCAAAAAGCTCGCCGACCACGCGCCCCAAAGGAAGCCCTAAAACCATCGCCAGCGAGGTGCCCAAAGCAAGCATGCTGATGGCCTGAGAGCCTTTATTTATCGGCGCTACGCGCACGACGAGCGATGAGGTGATCGACCAAAAGATCGCGTGCGAAATCGCGATGCCAAGGCGCGCGATTACCAAAACGGCAAAATTCCACGCAATGGCCGCCAGGACGTGGCTTAGCGTAAATAGCACGAAAAGCCGCAAAAGCAGTCTCTTGCGCTCAAGCTTTGAGGTTAGCAGCATTAGCGGCAGCGAAAGGATACTCACCGCCCACGCGTAGATCGTTATGATTAGCCCCGTACTCGTAACGTCCATGCTAAAATCCGCCGCAATGTCGCTTAGCAGAGCCACGGGGATAAATTCCGTCGTGTTAAAAATAAAGGCGGCAAACGCTAACGCGACAACTCTCGTATAAGCGATTTTATGGACGTTCATCGGTTTTCTCTTTCTAGCTTTTAAATTTAGACTTTAAGTTTAGCGCATTTAGCGGTTTTTAGCTTTTCGAGTTCTGCTTGAAATTTTAAAATTTTAAAATTCCGCGCCGTATATACGTGCTGCGTTTCGTGCTAAATCTAAGCGTAGGATTATAGCTAAATTTATCCTCCGCGCGGTCTGTGAAAATAGAATTTTACGTTCAAAAAACAAAGCCGTGCTCGGCGAAATTTACTCCGTAGCTAATCGGTAACATTCTAATATAAATCTGCGCTATGCTTGGCGGAGCGGCGATGAAATTCCACGATAAAATTTCACGCAGTATTTGAGAGCTTGCCGCACAAAAAATAATCGCACCGCAAGGACAAACGAGCACGCCGTCGGCTAAATTTAGCGCGAAGTTTAAATGAAAATTTCTATCTGAATGAATAAAATTTCAACTTAGTTTTATTTTTTTGGCAATACAATAACATAAATTTTTCTGCAAGGCTTAAGATATGATTAGCGGTTTATTCGTGGGTATCGCCTTTGGCGTCTTGCTTCAAAGAACTCAATTCTGCTTCAATTCGGGCTTTCAAAACATATTTTTACAAAAAAATTTCCGCTTTCTCGCCGCCCTTTTAATCACCGTGAGCATCCAAGCCGTGGGCTTTTTCGCGCTTGCTCACTTCGGGCTTATCCGGATTCCGGATCACAAAGTGCCGATTTTAGCGACGCTTATCGGCGGATTTTTACTCGGGCTGGGGATGGTTATTTGCGGATACTGCGCGAGCGAAAGCTGGGTCAGGACGGGTGAAGTAGGGGTTGCGCCGCTTTTGGTGCTGCTTGCGTTTTCGATCACGATGGCTTGCGGATACTCGGGCCCGCTAAGGCGGCCGCTTAGTGCGCTTGGCGAGCAAACCCTGCAGGCAAGCAGCGTCCAAGACCTTCTTAGAATTTCGCCGTGGGCCTTGGTGGCGGCTCTGATCCTCATAACGGCGGTCACGGTTAAAATTTCGCTCTCGCAAAAACAGCCCGGTTCCGCCCCTGCGCACCGTCTTCGCGGCGCGGCATACCTGCTATTTGAAAAAAAATTTCATCTCTTCTTTGGCGCCGTGCTGATCGGTCTTTTGGGCGTTTTAGCCTGGTATCTCAGCGCGCAAACCGGCAGGCAGTTCGGCTTTAGCGTCGCAGTACCCAGCGCGAACGTCATGGAATATCTCGTGACGGGGCAGGACGGATATCTGAATTGGGGCAGCCTCTTTGCGGTGGGGATTTTGGCGGGCTCCTTTGTAAGCGCTCTTTTGTCGGGCGGGCTTGAGCTGAAATCTCTGCCCGCAAACGAGTATCCAAAGCGCGTTTTCGGCGGCTTTCTGATGGGCATAGGCGCCGTTTTAACTGGAGGCTGCACCGTCGCGAACTGTTTGGTGTCGGTGGCGTATTTTTCGATACAGGGCTGGCTCGCGACCTTTATGATACTGCTTGGCTGCGCGATCGCGACGAAATTCTGCAAACCGAGTTCTTGCCAAGCTTAAAAGCAAATTTAACCGTTTTAAAATTTTATCGCAGCTCCAAACAAACCCTAGCGCATACTCAAAGCACTTAATTAAAAGACAAGCCTTAAATCCGCCGTCCTTAAGATTTGCTGCTTGGGATAAAATTTCAAATTCCTTGCTTTTTAAAATATATCCGCTGCGCCTAAATTTAGCCCTTTCATATGCGAGCCGTTTTTGTGCTCGAAACTTTAAACAAATAAATTACTTTTTAGAAATTATATTTTTTTAAAATTACGCAAATTTTATAAGGGAGGAATTGATGAAAAATTTTAAGATTTTATCGATTGCAGCGATGTTGGCGCTAAGCTTGAGCGCTTCGGATATTACGCTTGACGGCAAGGGCGTGACGCCGCAAGAGATAGCGCGTATCGCAAACGGCGCCAAGATCAAGATCGATGACGCCGCGATGCAAAAGGTCAAAAAGGCACATGAAATTTTACTAAGCGCCGCTAAAGACGGGCAGAAAATCTACGGGCTTACCGTGGGCGTGGGGCTTAATAAAGACCGAAGCTTCGTCGACGCGAAGGGGAATTTGGACGCGGAGGTGATCGAGGCTTCTACGAAATTTAATATCGGGCTCATCCACGCGCACTGCGGCGGCGTCGGCGAGGATATGCCGCTAAAAACGGCTCGCGCGGTGCTTGCGACGAGGCTAAACAACATGCTCTTCGCGGGTGCCGGAGTGCAGGAGGAGGTGATAAGCTTATACAAAGAATTTTTAAATCAAGACATCATCCCCGTAATGCCTAGCGTGGGCTCCATGGGCGAAGCGGATATCACGATTTTGGGTCACGTCGGCCTTGCGATGCTTGGAGAGGGCGAGGTGTATTACAAAGGCAAAAAGATGGCTGCCGCAGAAGCTCTGAAAAAAGCGGGACTCAAGCCGCTCTCGCCGTTTGGCAAAGATAGCCTTTCGATTTTAAGCTCAAACGCCTACTCTGCGGCGCTTGCGAGTCTTGCGCTGGAGGATTTGAAGCACGCGGATAAGATGTCTAAGCTCGTCTTCGCCCTTAGCCTTGAGGCGCTAAACGGCAACGTCGCTCCGTTTTCGAGCGAGGCTGCGAGCCTAAGGCCGTTTCCGCAGTTTGAGGCCACAGCAAAGCAGATAAGAGAAATTTTAAAGGACAGCTACCTATGGGATAAGGACGATACTAGAGCGCTGCAAGATCCGCTCAGCTACCGCGACGCATCGTATTTCTTCGCCGCGATGAGCTCGTCCATACAGAGCCTTGAAAGCTTGATGAAAATCCAGCTCAACTCTTCCGACGATAATCCCGGAATTTTCATCGGCGAGCAGCCTGCGGGCGCGAAATTTCAAGAAAGCAAGCTCTTCACCAAAGGCGGCGCTGTCGTGCCTACGTCAAATTTCGAGCCGCTTTTGTGGGTAATAGAATTTGAAAAAGCATCCATCGTGCTCGCGCACAATTCAAAGGCCTCATCGCTTCGCACGATCAAGCTATCGGATGATAATTTCACGCACCTAAGCCGCTTTTTAGGTACCGACAAGACCGTGCATGCATTCGGCGCGATGCAAAAGCCTTTCGTAGCGCTTGCGGGCGAGAACGAGTTTTTGGCAAATCCCGCGTCGCTTGATTACGTCCCCGTAGCGGGCAATATCGAAGATGTCGCGACCAATGCGCCTTTTGTGATGCAGAAATTTTCCAAGCAGATCGAAAATTTCTACTCGATCCTAGGCATGGAGCTTATACATGCTGAGCAAGCGATCGATCTAAGAATGCAGCAAAATCCGAACCTAAAGCTCTCCGCGCAGACCAAAAAGCTCTACGACGAGTATAGGAAAGTCGTGAAATTTATGGATACCGACAGGCCGCTAACGGATGATTTTAGAAATTCCGCGAAATTTTTAAAAGAATATAAATAAGGAGGCTACGATGAGAAAAAGTCTAATTTTAATCGCCGCGCTCGCTTCCGCCGCTATTGCTAGCGGCGATACGACGAGCGGTAGCGCTAGCTTAGAAGAGGCGTTTAAAAACGGCAAATTTAGCGGCGATATCACGGCCTGGTCCGAAAGCCGCCATATCAATAAAGGGCAAAAATCGACTTATTATGCCAATACGTCGTATATAGTAGGCTCTATCAGTCTTGGCTACGAGACGGATTTTTATAAAAATTTTAGACTCGTAACCGGATTTAGAGGTGCCGCGCCGCTATACGAAAAGCACAAAAATTTCCGCACGCTGCACGGCACGGGCGATTCCACCGAGAGAATTTACGAGCGCGATAGGGCATTACTTTCGACGCTTTATCTTGAATATAACGCATACGACACCTCCGTTAAGTTCGGTCGTCAAGAGATGATAACCGATTGGATCGGTAGGTTTAACGACGGCGTGCGCATCACGAACAACTCCATTTCAAATTTAACGCTCGATGCGCTTTGGACGCGCTCGCAAGGTAGGGCGTCGTATAAGGAGATGTGGAAATTCACGCCTAGAAATAAAGAAAACGGCGGCGTTTTTAACGTAGGAGCTACGTATAAATTCGATAGCGGATTTAGCGCCAAAGCTTACGTCTTGCACGCAAACAACGTTTTCACGGGCGTAGGCGGTAAGGCGATGTACGACGGCGCGATAAACGAGGACTGGGGCGCGGGCGGTATGCTGCACTACGCTCAAAGCGACGAGAAAGACTCGAAAGACGACGGTAAGATGTTTGAAACGACGGCTTACGCTAAATTTAAAGAGCATAAATTTACTCTCGGCTATGCTCGCTCCGGTAAGAAGATCGGCTGGGGAAGTTTAAATTTAACGGGCGATCACATCGTGCCGTTTGAGGAGGGCGACGTGATGTACGAGCGCGACGCGAAGACATTTTACGCCATGCTAGATACCCAGCTAGAAAAGCTAAATTTGACTGCGCTTGCTGGTACTACCAGATACAAGCTTAAAGGCGGTGACGATACGAATTATAGACAGCACGAGCTTAGCGTGTGGGCGAGTTATCCTTTAATGAAAAACTTAAAGGCGTTTATCGCTTACGATCAAGTATTTAAAGCGCAACCGGGCTATCCCGCTCTTACGCAGATCGGCGCGGGGCTAAGTTATAGTTTTTAAAGCTTAAAGGCAAAAAATGAACAGTAGAAGAAAATTTTTAGGCGGCCTGTGCATGGCCGCCGTCGCTCCCGCGTTTGCAAACGCGCAGATAGGCGCGAGCGACGTTAAATGGGACGAGGAGTGGGACGTGCTCGTCGTGGGCTCGGGCTTTGCGGGCTCGGCTGCGACGTGTCAGGCGCTAGATGAAGGCGCAAAAACGCTGATGATCGATAAGATGCCGGTACTCGGCGGAAACTCCGCCATCAACGGCGGCGCGATCGCGGTGGTAAATTCCAGCTTTCAAAAGGCGCGCGGCATCGAGGATTCATACGAGCTATATATGAAGGACATCCTCAAAGCCGGGCTAAATTTAAACCAAAAAGATCTCGTCGAAACGATCGCTAAAAACGGCAACGACGCTTATGAATGGACGCTTAAAAAGGGCGTTTATTACCGCGATGCTTTGGGACAGTTCGGCGGACACTCGGTGCCACGCACTATCTGGCCCGAGATAAACTCAGGCGGCAAGATCACCATCCCGCTGCAAGAGTATGCGATGAACCACGGCGCGACCATCCGCACGCGCGTGATCCTAGACGATCTGATCCGCGATGAGAGCGGCAAGGTAATCGGCGCGAAGGTGAGAGAAAATTACGATTTCATCTTCGATCCGCTCAAAGACGAAGCGGACAACAAAAGCGGCACGGTGAAATTTTATAAGATCAACGGCGGCATCGTTATGGCTACGGGCGGCTTTTCGTATGACGTGAAATTTAGACAAACCATCGATCCTACGCTAACTCCCGATCTTGACTGCACCAACCACTACGGAGCGACCGCATACGCGTTAAAGATGATGATGGCAAACGGCGTTGCGACGCGCGATTTAGAGTGGATACAGCTAGGGCCTTGGGGTAGCCCCGACGAGAAGGGATTTGGCATAGCGCCGGTGTTTGCGATACCTGCGTTTAGCTACGGCGTGATGGTTGATGCGCGCACGGGCAAAAGATTCGTAAACGAACTAGCCGACCGTAAAATTCGCTCCGACGCGATCTTAAAGATCCACAAAAACCCGGACGGCAGCCTAACTCACCCGGTCGTTATCTGCGATAGCGTCGGCGCGCAGGGCACGACGAAGGCAAACGTTTATCGCGGCATCCACAAAAACGTCATTAAGGTTTTTGACACGATCAAAGAGCTTGCCGCGCACTACAATATCCCATACGAAGGCCTTAAAAAGACGATCGATGATTACACGAGATACGCGCATGCGGGCAAGGATGAGGAATTTGACAAGCCGTTTTTTAAATTTAAAGGCATAGTTCCGGATCTTACTAAACCGCCGTTTTACGCGTGGCGGGCGCTGCCTAAGGTGCATCACACTATGGGCGGCGTTAAAATCGACGTTGAAGCGAGGGTTTATGACACGAACGGCAAACCGATAGAGGGGCTTTTTGCCGCGGGTGAAGCGGTGGGCGGACCGCACGGAGCGAGCCGTCTTGGAAGCTGCGCGATACCTGATTGCTTGGTATTCGGCAGGATAGCGGGCGCAAATGCCGCAAATTTAGCTAAGAAGGAGAGAAAATGCTAAAAATTTTTAAAATTTTAGCGATCGCCTGTTTCGCTCTTTGCGTGGCTTTTAGCGCAGACGGCGCGCTTGCGGACGCGGGTAAATTTAACAAACAAAACTATCCGATCAAATCTCATCACGACAAGCTAGGTTTTGACTGCAAAAACTGTCATAAAGAGGCCGATCCGAAGGATTATAAAGCTCTAAGCGCCGATGAGTGCCTAAGCTGTCACAAAAGCTATGATGCGCTAGCCGAGCGCAGCGGACATCTAGGCTACGACGACAACGTCCACGCAAGCCCGCACTATCCGAAAATGGACTGCAACCTTTGCCACCGCTCGCACAAGCCGTCGCAGAACTACTGCGTGATGTGTCATTCGCAAGACTCGATGAAAAAAATATTGGTGCCGTAAGAAAGGAAGCGTTATGAAAAAAATATTTATAAAATTTTGTCTATTTTGTGTTTTCGCTTTCGTTATATTTTTCGGCGGCAATGCGCTTGTGCACTCGACCGGCGACGATAAATTTTGCACTCTTTGCCACGAGTGGATGGATCCTATGGTGCAGGCGTATCACGGAGATAAGCACGGTGGCGCAAATCGCAAGGGAGTAAAGGTAAAATGCGTGGACTGCCATCTACCGCACGACAGCTATATCTCATACGTGTTTCAAAAGGGGCTAAACGGCTTTAACGAGGTTACGCATATGATGTTTAACGACGCGGATAAGATGGACTGGCAAGCGCATAGGCAAAACCGAACTAAATTCGTCTATGACAGCGGCTGCATCAGCTGTCACGAAAGAATTTTAGACGTAAATTCCACCAATGCGAACATAAACGATATGCATAAAATTTACGCGGATTTTAAAGACAAAAAGGATAAACTAAGCTGCGTTAGCTGCCACAAAACGGTAGGGCATAAAAATTTAGGCAAAATCCTTTACGAGATCAAAAATCCGCCGGTGGGCAACTGGGACGATGAACCCAAAAAGGACGAGCCGAAAAAATAGAAAAAGGGAGGCGCCTTGTGAAAGAGAATGTTTATAAAAATAATATTTTCGCAATATTCTCTTTCATCTTTCTTGCCTTGATGGCGGGAAATTATATGCTTAACCGCTCGTTCGTAAGAGAAATTTTGGTGCGCGAGCAGTTAAGCATCCTAAAAAGCTCGAGCGAGCGTATAGAAAAATGGCTCGAAAACAAAAAATCTAGCCTGCGTGCCGTAAACGAGCTCATATCCAAATACGACTCCGCAAAAGACGAGCAGATCATAACCGATATCTTAGACAAAAGCCAAGAGATCGCAAATTTTTCAAGCGTTTATGCAGGATACGAAAACAACATAACCGTCTCAAGCAGGCTGTTTGACAAGCCGCAAAACTACTCTCCCGTGCTTCGCCCGTGGTATATTAACACAGTAAAAGAGGATAAAATTTACATCACCAAGCCCTATTCGGATGTGGGTCTTAAGGTGCCCGTCATCTCGATATGTAGCAGCATCAAGCAGGATGGGGTTCTAAAAGGCGTGCTCTGCGGCGTAATATCCTTTAGCGACATCAAAACTGAAATTTTAGATCTGCGGATAGAGAACGGGTATCTTTTTTTGATCGACGAGAACCTAAACGTGCTGCTGCACCCGATCGAAAGCATCGAGCTATCTAAGATAAAATTTAACATAGAAAATTTGGATCTGAATAAAACGCAAGGCTATGAGACGGATGATGCGATCTTTACCTTTAAGCCGCTTGAGGGCTCAAAGCTCGTTCTAGTAGCCAAGACTCTCAAAAAGAACATCTACAACAAAATAAATGAGCAGTTCATCGTAAATTTAACGATCTACATGGTAAGCATATTTTTGTTTTTGATCCTTGCGTATTTTTACAACAAAAGGCTCGACCGCCAAACCAGGCTGCTTGAGCAGACCAAGAGGGAGTATGAGATACTTTTGTTTCAGCAGACGAAGATGGCCGAGCTCGGTCAGATGATCGCCGCGCTCTCACACCAGTGGATACAGCCGCTTAACTCGCTCGGAATTTTTTTGGGCAATCTGGTGCAGTTTAAGAAAACGGGCAAGCTGAGCGATGAAATTTTTTACGACAACATCAATAGATCGTTAGCCAATATCGATTATATGAGCAAGACGATGGATACGTTTAAAAATTTTTACAAAACAGAGAGCAGGGTTCAAAATTTTAATATATGCGACGCGATCCGCGATACGATCTGCGTACTTTTCCCAAGTAAGCGCGCGGTAGACATAAAAGTAAGCGTAGCAAGAGGCGTGAGCCCGCTATGCGAAAACTACGCCAACGAGTTTAAGCAGATCATCGCCTGTCTGATCCAAAATTCCAAGCAGGCGCTGCAAAACGCAAAAAATCAAAAACGAGGCAGGATCGTCGTAAATATTAAGCGCGACGCCACGCACTTCCTCATCAGGGTTATCGATAACGCAGACGGCATAGACGTACAAAGAGATAAAATTTTTACCCCTTTTTGCAGCACGAAGGGTAGTAGCGGGCTCGGGCTTTACGTATCAAAGCTCATCGCAAACAAAAAATGCGGCGGCGATCTGAGCGTGGTAAATTTCAAAAATCCGACGATATTTATGCTAAAAATAGCCGTAAAGGTGGAAAATGATAAATGAAAATATTTTAAAAAAGCTCGGAAATATCTCCGTCTTGCTCATAGAGGACGACGAGAACACGAGGCTTGCTATCGCGCAGTCGCTTCAAATTTATTGCAAAAATATCCAAACCGCAAGCGACGGCATGGAGGGGTTTGAGAAATTTTTTAAAGGCGAGTTCGACATCGTCGTAACCGATATAAATTTACCTAACCTTAACGGGCTTGAGATGCTCGATGAGATCAAAAAGCGCGCGCCGCACGTCGCATCCATCATCATCACCTCCTACGATACGAGCGAAAATATGCTCGCCTCAATCGAGCTTGGCGCATACAACTACCTGCGAAAGCCCTTTCGCATCGAGGAGCTACAAACTACGATCCTGATGGCGACTAAGAATTTATACGACAGTAAAATCGAATTCGGCGGTATTTACGAATACGATTCGGCTAGTAAAATTTTATTTAAAAACGGAGAGGAAGTTTCGTTTACCAAGATCGAAGCGAAGCTATTTTTTCTACTCGTAAGCAATCTAAATAAAACCGTAAGTTATGAGGTGATCGAAAATTTTGTTTGGAACGAAAAGGCTATGAGTAGCGAGGCACTGCGGATGGTAATCAAAAAATCAGATTAAAAACGGATCAAAGTTTGATAGAAAATATCTCCGGAGTAGGATATAAAATTTCAAATAACAAGTAGCTTCGGATCAAATATAAATTTTAGCAACTAAGCAAATTTAGGCGATAGCTCAAACCGCCTAAATCTACCCAAAATTAAGCAAAAGTAAGTAAAATACGCCAATTAAATAACCAAGGAGTTTGATATGGCAAAAGTTATGAAAACGATGGACGGAAACGAGGCGGCGGCTTACGTCTCATACGCCTTTACCGAGGTCGCAGGCATCTATCCGATCACGCCTAGCTCGCCTATGGCGGATTACACCGATATCTGGGCGTCGCAGGGCAAGAAAAACCTCTTCGGCATGCCCGTCAAGGTGGTCGAGATGCAAAGCGAGGGCGGCGCGGCGGGCACCGTGCACGGCTCACTCCAAGCGGGTGCGCTAACGACGACGTACACCGCATCGCAGGGGCTTTTGCTAAAAATTCCAAACATGTACAAGATCGCAGGCCAGATGCTTCCGGGCGTCATTCACGTCGCGGCGCGCGCGCTTGCGGCGCAGGCGCTCTCCATCTTCGGCGATCATCAAGACGTCTACGCCTGTCGCCAAAGCGGCTTTGCGATGCTTGCAAGCGACAGCGTGCAGGAGGTGATGGATCTGGGCGGTATCGCGCATCTTGCGGCGATTAAGGGGCGAGTGCCGTTTTTGCACTTTTTCGACGGATTTCGCACGAGCCATGAAATTCAAAAGATCGAGGTGATGGACTATGCCGAGTTTGATCGCTTGCTCGATCGCGAGGCCGTGGGTAAATTTAGAGCTGACGCGCTAAGCTCCGAGCACCCCAAAACTCGCGGTACGGCGCAAAACGACGACGTGTATTTTCAAACGCGCGAGCTAACCAATAAATTTTACGACGCGCTTCCGGACATCGTCGCGGAGTATATGAGCGAAATTTCAAAGATCACGGGGCGGTCGTACGCGCCTTTCGTCTATTACGGCGCAAGTGAGCCGCAGCGCGTGATCGTCGCGATGGGCTCGGTCAATCAAGCCCTTGAAGAGGTGGTCGATCATCTAAACGCGAAGGACGAGAAAGTGGGCATACTAAAAGTGCATCTCTACAGGCCTTTCAGCCTCAAATATCTCTTCGCCGCGATGCCTAAAAGTGTGCGTAAAATCGCCGTGCTTGATCGCACGAAGGAGCCCGGCAGTCTCGGCGAGCCGCTGTATCTGGATATAAAAGCCGCATTTTACGGGCACGAGGACGCCCCACTCATCGTGGGCGGTCGCTACGGTCTAAGCTCCAAAGACGTCGATCCCGCGCAGCTAATCGCCGTGTATGAAAATTTAAAGGCGGACGAGCCTAAAAACGGCTTTACGATCGGCATCGACGACGATGTGACTCATCTATCTCTACCCGTGGGAGATAAAATTTCGCTCGGCTACGAGGATGAGACCGAGTGCTTATTTTACGGTCTGGGCGCGGACGGCACCGTGGGCGCGAATAAAAATTCCGTCAAAATCATCGGCGATAAAACAGATCTTTATGCGCAGGCGTATTTCGCCTACGACAGCAAAAAATCCGGCGGCTACACGCGCTCGCACCTGCGCTTCGGCAAAAGGCCGATCCGCTCGACCTATCTCGTCTCAAATCCGCATTTCGTTGCTTGCTCGGTCGCTGCGTATCTGGACATCTACGACGTCATCGGGGGCATCCGCGAGGGAGGGACCTTTCTTTTAAATTCCATCTGGGATGCCGAGCAGACGGCGGCAAAGCTTCCGAATAAGGTCAAAAAAATTCTAGCCCAAAGACGGGTAAAATTTTATATCCTAAACGCCACCAAGCTGGCACGCGATATAGGGCTCGGAGGCCGCACAAATACGATCATGCAATCGGCGTTTTTCAAGCTCAGCGGCATCATTCCGTTCGAGCAGGCGCAGAGCTATATGAAAGAATACGCCAAGA
>CAJPSJ010000020.1 GCA_905373295.1 uncultured Campylobacter sp.
ATCCAAATCCTCCTGCCCCTTAAGGCTCACGTAGCCTCCCAGAGGGATCGCGCTGATGGCGTACTGCGTAGCGCCGATGCGCTTAGTAAAGACCTTCTCGCCGAAACCCACGCTAAAGACGTTCACCCCCACGCCCAGCGCCCGCGCCGCCAAAAAATGCCCCAGCTCGTGGAAAAAGATGAGGAAGCTGATCGCCAGCACCGTGACCATAAAATTTATCGAGTAAAAATAAAATCCGACCGCGAGGATCGCTAGCGTCAAAATTATGCTTTTCAAATTTCAAACCTTTGTAAAAAATGGGCTAAGCTTACTATTATTTTGCAAATTTTAAGCTTAGAAAAGAGATTGTCTAAAAGCATAGCGGTATAAGCATGCTTTAAAATATATAAATTTAAAATTTTTTATTTCGCAATATCGGCAAGACGCAGATAATAATCAATTAGTTTTTGCGTATGATTTTGTTTAATTTCTTTTATGAAATTTTCCATTAAAGTAAAATTTGGATTTCCATTGCCATTGACCGGGAGCGCAATTTTTTCCTTTTTTAAAGCAGTTTGAGAGCACATTTGATTAAAAGAATAACGATTTCCAAAGGACTTATTTAAAATAGATACTATGAAAAATCCAATATTTTGATTAAGTTCAAATTTTGGTTTTAAAATATTTATACGACCATGGGATACTGCATAAAATTTTTTTGGCTGATAAAAACATTTCCCAAACATATCTACACTTAAAGAATTACCATCGAATTTTTCACTTAGCTCATCACAATTTTGCACATACGCAACTATCCCATTATTAAAATTCCCAGAGCTTATTAAAGGATTGTTTCCACTTTGAAGTCTTTTAGCTTGTAAATCACCTTTGGCTAGCAGAATTTCAAACAAATTTGCAAGTTCAAACTCATCCCATTTGCAATTAAGTTTACCAAAAAGACTTGCAGCTATTCGCATGATAGCCTCTTGGATATAATTTGCCAAATGTGAATTCGTAATAAAAACATCGCCGTTAGGCGAATTATTCTCTCTCTCTCGAAGGGCAAGCGCGTTATGATATAAAATCAGTTTTTGCATTTTAGCTTCTATACTTTTTATATAATTTTCCATAAAATTAAAATCAATCATATCGTTAGTTACAGGAAGCCTTATGTATGACTTTTTTAAATCGGTACTCGAAATTTGATCATTATAAACGCCATTGAATGATTTTTTAAATAGATTTACCAAAAATAAAGCAGTGTATTTATTAAGCATATATCCTATTGGCTTCAAACTATGAACTTTCATATCTAAACTCGCCTTATACGGATGATAAAAACAAGTTCCCAAAAAAGAAAAAGATATAAAAAATTTTCTTGAACTCTGTAATTATTTGACGACAAATCATTATAATATCCAGAAATGCCATTATTTAAATTTGTCACAGATATTCTTGGAGTTTTTCCAGATTTTAATTCATTTTGTGGTATATTTGCTCCAGTTTCAACTATAAAAATATCTGTTACTTTAAAATTTCTATACTCCAATTTCAAACCTTTATCTTTATCTCGTCATCGTCCAAATTTATCTCGCTTTCATATAAAATGCTCTCTAAAATCGTCTTTTCAAACTCTTTTTTATCGATACCATTTTCAAAAAGCATATAATCAAGCACGACTTTTTTAAAATCTTGCTCGGTTATCTCAAATTTAGGCTCGGACATTTTATACTGCAAGCTCTCATTCGGCTTTATCCACTGGCAGCTTTCATCGCCGCCTTGTTTATATATCACATCTACCCAATAATCTTCAAGCTCTTGCCATTTGCCTTTTAGATCATGACGCCCTTGATTTTTAACGGTTTCTAACCCGTCCTCTTTTATATAACAACCAAAAATTTCCTTGTTTCCTTGCGGCTCATGCGCTTTAAATATAAAAATCGATGTTTCATTCGCGCCTTTCATGCGAGCAAAAACTTCTTTTGGGAGTTTGATGATTTTTAAAAGAGAATGTTTTTTGAGCCATTTTAAAACTTGTTTGCGACCCACTTCAAGTTTATTGCTCGGTAATAAAAACGCGCAAATCGCGCCGTCCTCGACATTATCAAGTACGTTTTTTACTATTTTTAAGCAACCGAATTTATTTTCATAAGGCGGATTCATCAAAACTTTTGTGATATTCTTGCTTTTTATCCATTTGCAAGCCGCTTCGCCTCTAGCGTCGTCGTGAGTTAAATTGGTTTTTCCGTCTTTATGAATTAACATATTTGCGCAAGCTAGAGCAAATAGCTCTTTATCAAATTCTATTCCAAAAAGTCTATCATTTTGTATAATCTTAACCGCGCTTTCATTGAAATTTCCACCGACTTCGTTTATCATATTATTCATAGCTTTTACTAAAAATGCACCACTACCGCAGCATGCGTCTAAAATTTTATCTTTGTAGCTAACGTTCGCGATACGATACATTAGACTTGTAATATGATCCGGCGTAAAAACTTGACCCGCTTCGCTCTTGCCCTTATAGCGAGTAAATTCGTTAAAGAAAATTCCCATAACGTCTTCGCCGTTCCAACTTTCGGCTTTTATATAGCCTGAAATCGAAACGACATCGTCGATAAAGCTATCAATTGCTTTTTGATTTTTTGTGTAGTTAAAACTAATTAAATTAAACTGCTCTTTTATAATGTCTAGCTTTAAATTTAATGCCTTTTGCTCACTATACGAGCTTTCAAGAGTTTTTATGATCTCGCTTTGCAGAGTTGCGAAATCGCGCCCTTTAAGACCGGCTAAATTTGCGCCTTTTCTATCGGCTACCAAAGCGCAAGCTGTAAAAATCATCCTATGCTTTAGGTTGTTGATGCCAAAATTTATATGTAGGTTATCATTTATTGATTTAGTACATAAGTAAATTTTAGGCTTATCTATACTGCTCTGAGTAAATAGCTTAAGATAGTAATCTTTGCTAAAAAGCTCACTATCTTCTCTATAAAATTTATCGTTTTTATAAATTATTGCTTCGTTGCCATTATATAAAATACCTATTACTTGATTGTATTTGCTTCTTGTTATGTTTATATATTCTTGAAGTTGCGGTAAATTTTGATCCAGATTTGAATTCGGCTCATAGGCTTTGGTCTCTAAAATTATGGCAACTTCGTTTATATCGTGCGGAAAATACCAACCGTCGGGCTTTTTATTAACCCCGCTAAAACCAAGTTCATTAAACGTAGTTATTTGTCCGACGCCGCTTTTAGCGTATTTTGAATCTTGAAATTTTAGTAACGCTCCAGCATTTTGCCTAATTACATCTTCGCTAACTCTCGAAGTCCCATACATCATAACAATTTTCCTTAATTTTGCCTATATATTACTATTAATCTAATGAGCGGCACGTAGATTTTTATCCTACATACACCCAAGGATAAGATTGCATAATTTGTGATCCATCATATTTCATTTGGTTCAAATTTTATTCCAAATTTAAACCAAACTCTAACTCTTTTTCGTAGTCTTGGCATACGCCGCGATGTATTCAAAGCCCGAATATAGCGTCAGCGCAACTGCGATCCAGAGTAGGGTGTTTGCATAGGGCCACTGCATCGTGAGCCAGCCGATAGCGATCATCTGAAAGACCGTCTTTACCTTACCCGCCATCGACGCGGCGACCTCTATGCCGTCGCCCGCCATCGCCACGCGAAGACCCGTGATGAAAAACTCGCGGATTAGGATCAGATAGATCGCCCACGGACTGGCGCGCCCGATAAACATAAGCCCCAAAAAGCCCGCAAGCGTTAGCATCTTATCGGCGAGCGGATCGATGATGGCGCCTAGTTTGGTCTTCTGGTTCCAAGAGCGCGCGATGTATCCGTCGAAAAAGTCCGTGACGGAGGCGATGACGAAGACTAGCGCGGCAAAATAATCGATCCAGCTAACGTGCACTGAGCCCACCGTGCCGCCGTTCGCATGGCCGGCTAGTAAGATCAGCCAGAAAAACAGCGGCGCCAGCGCAACGCGAAAGCTCGCCAAAATATTGGGTAAATTTAGCATTATTTAAAGGTCGTTCCGCCGTCGACGATGAAGGTGTGCCCCGTCACCCAGCTAGCCTTGCTCGAGCACAGAAATAAACATGCTCCCGCCAAATCCTCCGGCTGTCCCATGCGTCCTAAAGGGCTAAGCTCGGCGGTCTTGTCGCGCACCTCTTCGTAGTTCGTAAAAGCCCTAAGCGCGTCCGTCTCGATCGGTCCGCCGCTTACTACGTTTACGCGGATGTTTTTCTCTCCAAGCTCGGTCGCGGCGTAGCGTGCCATCGCTTCAACCGCGGCTTTTGCCGTGCCGTGACCCGCGTAGTTTTCGATATAGACTAAATTTCCCGTAGAGCTAAGCGAGATGATCGAGCCGCCGCCTACCGCTTCCATGCGTTTTGCGGCTTCTTGCGCGCCCACGACGAAAGCATTTACGGTCGCGGTAAAGATATTGTTGATGCCGCGCGGCTTTAGCCTCATAAATTTAGTGTATCCGCCCGCGACCGCGCGACCCGAGATGATGGCGTTTGAGATGAAAAAATCCACTCGCGCAAAATCTTCGTCGATCTTGGCAAAGAGCTCCTTGTAGGTCTCGGGCTCTAAGATATTTAGCGCATAAGCGCGCGCCTTGATGCCGTAAGCCTTCTCAAGCTCGGTTGCTTGCGAAGTCGCCAGCTCCTCGTTGGAATTATACGTAAAGGCGATATTTGCCCCCGCGGCTGCAAATTCCAAAACTATCGCCCTGCCTATGCCTCTCGTGCCGCCGCTTATAACTAGCGTTTTTCCTTTAAATTCGTTAGTCAATTAAAATCCTTTGATAGTGTATTGTTTCATTACGTTTTCTATTTTTTTGAGATTTTCTGCGCTCGGCTCGCAAAGCGGCAAGCGGTACTCTAAACTCGGCGTCAGGCCTGCAATATACATCGCCGCTTTGATCGGGATCGGATTGCTCTCGCAGAATAAAATTTTATTGATCGCGTAGAGATCGTCGTTGATCTGCTTGGCCTTTAAAAACTCATTTTGCAGCGCAAATTTCGTTAGCTTCGCCGTGTAATCGGGCAGTAAATTTGCGGTGACCGAGATCACTCCCTTGCCGCCGTTACTTAGGATCGGATAGTTGATCGCATCCTCGCCGCTAAGCACGCTAAGGCGCGGCTCGTGCGCGAGCAGATCGACGCATTTATCGATGCTGCCGCTGGCTTCTTTGACGCCGTAGATATTCTCGCAGTCGTTAAAAAGCTTGATGATCGTATCTGCGGCTATGTCGCAGCCGGTGCGCCCTGGCACGTTGTAGAGCAGTACCGGCAGATCTACCGAGCTCGCGATCGCCTTGTAGTGCAGATACAACCCCTTTTGGGTGGGTTTATTGTAGTAGGGCGCTACGGATAAAATTCCGTCCGCGCCGTGAGCCTGCGCAAACTGCGCGAGCCCGATCGCTTCGTGAGTTGCATTGCTGCCCGCGCCCGCTAGCACCTTGACGTCCGTGCCCTTGCACGCATCTACGGCGATCTCGATACAGACGCGGTGCTCGTCGTGCGTCAGCGTCGCGCTCTCGCCCGTGGTACCGACGGGCACGACCGCGCTTATGCCGTTTGCGATCTGTCTTTTGATGAGCTTAGCGTAGGTCTGCTCGTCTAGTTTGCCCTCTTTAAAAGGCGTGATCAGCGCCGTCATAGAGCCGATTATGACATTTTTATTCATCGTTTTCCTTTCGTAAGATAATGCTCGTGGAGCTTTTAAGGCTTAAATAGGTTTTCATCGCTTTTTTAACCGCGTTTTTATCTAGACTTTTGATTTCACGCTCCAGCCTAAATAGCGCGTCCAGATCACCGCGGACGATATAGCTGCCATACATCTGCGCTACCTTGCTAGCGCTGTCGAGGGAGTAGATCAGATCGCTACTTAGGGTGTTTTTGATCTTTAGCATATCATCGTCGCTTATTTTAGCTTTTTTGGCTTTTTCGATCAGCGCTAAAATTTCACTCCTCAGCGCCTCGCCACTTACGCCTTGGTTGCAAACGGCAAAGACTATAAATAAATTCTCGTCCTTAGCGCTCATATCGTAGATGTTGATCTGATTGGCGAGCTTTTTCTCATCGACTAGCACGCGCTGCAAAAGCGAGCTCTTGCCGCCGCTAAGATATATATCCATCGCTTTGATCGCCGCGGCGTCAGGGTGGTTAAACGGCGGAATTTTAAAGGCGACCGCCACGATCTGCGCCTCGCTGTTTTTATAAATAACGCTAAGCTTCTCGCCGTCTTGCGCGGGCTCGGTGCAGTGAAGGTGCGGAATTTCGCTTTTGTTTTTTACCGGCGCGAAGTATTTTTTAGCCGCATCAAACGCCGCCTTTTCGCCGATGTCGCCGGTGATCAGCAGCACGGCGTTTCGCGGCTGATAAAATTTAGCGTGAAATTCCTTGATATCTTTGATGCTCCAGTTTTCGATGTCCTTACGAAAGCCGATCGGCGTCCAGTGGTACGGGTGGTACAAAAACGCGGCGTTATAGAGCCTAAAAAATAGGTATCCGAACGGATCGTTATCGGTGCGCCACAGCCGCTCCTCGAGCACGACCTTGCGCTCGGGCTGAAATTCTTTGTCTTTGAGGCTTAAGTTTTGCATGATGTCGGCGTAAAGATCCAGGCAGACCTCTAAATTTGAGCTCGCGCACTTGATGAAGTAGTGCGTGTAATCAAAGCCCGTGCTTGCGTTATTCACGCCGCCGAATCCCTTTACGATCGCATCAAACTCGCCCGCCTTGCGATTTTTCGTGGATTTAAAATTTAGATGCTCCAGCATGTGCGCGATGCCGCTTTTGCCCATCACCTCGTCGCGCGAGCCGACGTTGTAAAACACGTCCACGCTGATGACGCCGCTGCCTTTATTCATCGGGATGTGATAAATTTGAAGCCCGTTTTGCAGCGCGATTTTCTTAAATTTCGGAAACATTAATCTTTTTTCGCCTTTCGTTTTTTGCTTGAATTTTGCTCCGCGTCTTGGGCGCTGATTGCTTTTTTAGCCTCTTTAAGCTCTTTGGTCTCTTCGACCTCGAAATTTTTAGTTTTGGCGCTGCTTTGTTTTGCGTTTTTGGCCTCGGAGCTTTTGCTTTCCGCGCTATTTTTTGGCGCGGCTTTAGTTTTAGAATTTTTACTTTCTATGTCGTTTTTTGGCGCGGTTTTAGCTTTCGACGCGGTTTTACTTGCCGTGCTGCTTTGTTTTGCACTTTTATTTTCTAAATTCTCGCTCTTTGCATCGCTTTTCGAGAGATTTTTTGCTTCGGCGTTCTTCTGCTGCGAGGCGTTGTTATCCTGCGCGACGTCCTTCCGTGAGGCATCATCATCCTTCGCGGTATCTTTTTGGGCGGTACCTTTTTGCGTAGCATCTTTTGAAATTTTACCGCGTTTGGAGGTTATGCCGCTTTTTGAAATTTGACTTTGTTTTTGATCCGCACCGTTTTTGGAAACCCTTTTTGAAATTTTATCTAGCTTCTCATCGGCGCTGCCTTGCTTTGTGCTTTTAGCCTCTAAATTCTCGTTTTTTGCGCTGCTTTGTTTTGTATTTTTAACCTCGGAAATTTTGTTCTCCGCGCTACTTTGTTCGGCTGAGCTTTGGTCCGTCGCGCTATCTGCGCTTACCAAGGCGTTTAAATTTGCCGAAGCGCTGGAATTTTCATCCGCTTCGGAGCTTGAGCCTGTTTGAGTGCTCGGAATTTCATCTATTTGAGCGGTGAGAATTTCATCTATTTGAGCGGTGAGAATTTCATCAGCTTGAGTGCTTAAAATTTTGCTTTCGCCGTCGTTAGAAATTTCGTCCGCATCCCTGCTTTCGGGCGCGTTTGAAATTTTATCCGTTTCCTCGCCTTTGCTCGCACTTGAAATTTCATCCGTTTTAGCTTCCGCGTCTTTATTTTCGCAAGCGCGCAAATCCGCGCCGTTGCCGAGATTTTCGGCCTGATCGCCTATGGTGCCGTATCCTTCGCCTGCGCGATTTTTTAAATTTGCCCCGACCGCCTCGCTGATGTTTTTAAAGCCGTCTGCGCGCAAAAGCTCCGCCAGTCCCTCGTTGATCGATTTTGCGACGAACGGGCCTTTGAAGATAAAGGCGGTAAAAATTTGAACCAGGCTCGCGCCCGATTTGATGCGCTCGTAGGCCTCCTGCGCGCTGTCTATGCCGCCGCAGCTGATTAGGATCGTGCGGCCGAAGAGCTCGCGAGCGACCTGTGCGAAAAGCTTTCGCGATTTTTCGGTGATCAGCCTGCCGCTTAAGCCGCCGAAGTCCCTGGCATTGGGGCTTAGCGAATAATCGACGCTGGTGTTGTTTATGATGATGCCGCTTGCGCCGCTTTGCACCGCGCACTCGCACAGCGCGATCGCCTGATCCGCGCTCATATCGGGCGCCAGCTTTAAGACGAGCGGCTTATTTGTGATCTTTTTCATCGCTCCGATCAGCTCGCTTATGAAGCTGTTTTCTTGCAAAGCGCGCAGATTCGGGGTGTTCGGCGAGCTTACGTTGATGATGAAAAAATCGCACAGCCCGTTAAATTTACGGCCCAAGGCTTCGTAATCGCTTAGCGCGTCTTCGTTCGGGGTGGTCTTATTTTTGCCGATATTTGCGGCGATCGGGATTTTAAAAGGATAAATTTTTCGCACGCGACGCTCGATAACGTCGGCGCCTTCGTTGTTAAAGCCCATCGCGTTTTGAATGCTCTGCTCGCTAACAAGGCGAAAAAGTCGCGGCTTTTCGTTGCCGCTTTGAGGACGCGGCGTAAAGGTGCCAAAATCGATGTGTCCGTAGCCGAGAGCGGCCAGCGGCGCGATCATCGTGGCGTTTTTGTCGAATCCGCCCGCGATACCTACGGGGTTATCGAAGCTTAAATTCCATATATTTTGAGTTAAAATTTCATCTTTGTAAACACCGAATTTTGCCAAAGCCTCAAGCCCGCCCGGAGTCGCATAGAGCGCGCGAAGTCCGAATTCTGCGATCTTGTGAGCGGTTTCTGGATCAAATCGAAAAAAGATTTTTTTCAAGGTATCATAATTCATAATTTTTCCTCAAATTTTGCGTAATGGTAGCTAAAATTTAATTAAATATAGATAAGGATTTCGCGCCGTATTTGCAATCTGCGGCGGTTAAATTTAATTTTAGAATTATGCGAGAGATGCCGGTAAAATTTCTACGGCTTGCAATGAGCGGTTTAAATTTACGCAGAAGTTCAAAGATGTGCGGCGTAAATTTTATAAATTTAGCGAGCGGCGATACATATCAAAATGCGCGGTGTCTGCAATGCAGCTCGCGGTGCAGGGGTCGTACGCGATTTTATCCTGCGCCGATCTGCGCTCAATCCCGCCCAAGCTAAATTTTAAAATTTAAAGCGTTCTGCTCGCGCCGTTTGAGCTTCAGCGCGCGTCTTTGCCGCCGAAGGCAGCGATCATCGTGCCCAGAGGAATGATCGTAACGCCCAAAATAATCGCTAGCGGGTTTAGCAAGGACAGCTTGGCAAGCAGGTAGATCGCCGCCACGAGCGCCGCGTAGGATAGAATTTTAAACGGAGAGAAAAACGCCCCCGCAAAATTGCTCCGAATCTCGCTCTGCCAAGCTCGCCCTCAAAATCGTCCGCGCCTTCGAAATCATCCTTTGATCCGTCGTGCGCGCCGCCAATCCCACCCCCAAAATCGCTCATACCGTCGCCCGGCTCGCTGCTATCTACATCGCCGCCACGATTGCCGCTATCTGTGCCGTCGCTGCGATCTGCGCCGTCACTCCGGTCGCCACTATCTACGCCGCCGCCTAGATCGCTGCTCGCTGCATTTTTTAAGTCGTCGCAGCGCTCACCTATGCCGTCTTGCGAACTATCGCTAGCTTCGTCGTTTATGCTGCCGTGTGAGTCGCCGTAAATCGCGCTGCCATTCATATTAAATTTATCGGCAGCATGTCCTAAAGCGGTTGTGTCGTAAGCGGAGGTTTTGTCGTCGCTCTTCGTAGAATTTACGTTGCACTCGCCAGCAGCGGCTCCGTCGTACTCGGCGTCTAAATTTGAACTGCGAGTAAAATTTATATCGGCAGAGTTTGCGGCACACTCGGCGGCGGTCTCATCGTGCGTGACGCAACTATCGCCGTTTTCGATGTGGGTCTCGCCGCTTGTAAAATTTACCGCGCCCTCGGAATTTTGAGCATTTGAAATTTCAGTGCCTGAATTTACGCCCCTAAAGCTTTCGCTCTTTAAAATTTCACCGCCGTAAACCTCGCTATATAAAATTTTATCGTCGCCGCTTGCGACGCCTCGGTTTTTGCCACCAAGACTTGCGGAATTCGTATCGTTTGCGGGAATTTCGTCGTTCATAAAACCGGCGGAATTCTTAGGGCTTTGCCGTAAAATTTCATCGTATTTGCCGGCTCTTAGCTCATCTTCTATTTTGTTGCGGTAAGCGCGAAACGAAAAATATACCGCGCCGAATGCGCCTAAAAATCCAGCCTCCAAGCTAAGAAGCCACGCAAGCGCCCGCACGCCGAAAGAGCCCGAGCCGAAAAATCCTGCGCCGCAAAGCGCTAGCCCAAGCAGGGCAAACGCCGCGTTTAGCGCGCAGTATATGAGCAAAAACCGCCTATTCAATCCCGCTCATCCCATTCATCGTCGTCGTCAAAATTTTTCGGATCCGCCTTGTATTTCGGATCGTTTTCAAGCTCTTTTAAGCTCGAATTTAGCGCCTTGCACGCGCGGTAAACGTTCAGAAATGCCGCCGCGATGCCGATAGCGATGCCAAGCCAGAGCAGAAGCAGCGAGCCCGTGAGGTGTCGCAGTCCAAGTCCGATCGCTACTCCGATGCCGATTGCTACGACGATTGAGATGCCTAGACTGATGTCGCAGGCGCCCTTTACGATTTTGTTTAAATTTTTCGTTACTCTCATCTAAAATCCGATTAAATTTAAAATGCAGCCCTTAAAGCGCCGCCATCGCTTCGTCTGCGGCGTTTAGCGCAAAGTCGATCTGCGTTTCGTTCATCGTGGCGCAGATAAAGCCCGTCTCAAACTGACTAGGCGCCAAAAATACGCCGCGCTTAATCATCTCGCCGTGAAATTTCGCAAAGCGTGCGGTGTCTGCCCGCAAAGCGCCGTCGTAGTCGTGCACCTCTTCGTCTGCAAAAAAGTAGCCGAACATCGAGCCTACGCAGGCGGTTTGCAGCGCGATGCCGCGGTGCTGCGCGATGGCGCAAAGCCCGTCCGTAAGCCTGCGCGCCAGCTCACCAAGCCTTTTGTAAAGGCCGCTGCTAGCGTAAATTTTACTTAGGCTAGCGATGCCTGCAGCCATTGCGACGGGGTTTCCGCTTAGCGTGCCCGCTTGATACACCGCTCCTAGCGGGCTTATCATATCCATGATTTCGCGCTTGCCCGCAAACGCCGCCACGCTCATACCGCCGCCGATGACCTTGCCGAAGGTTACCAGATCGCCGCGGACGCCGTAGATACCATAGCTGCCTAGCTCGCTCGCGCGAAAGCCGCTCATTACCTCGTCGATTATCAGCACTATCTTTTTCTCATCGCACAGCGCGCGAAGCTCGGTTAAAAATTCGGGACCCGCCGGCACTAAGCCCATATTTCCCGCAATCGGCTCAATGATGATCGTGCCGATGTCGTTTTGCGCTAGGACGTCCTTTACGCTTTGTATGTCGTTGTATCTAGCTAGGTAGGTGTTTTTTGCGACGTCCTGCGGTACGCCCGCGCTGCTTGCGTTACCGAACGTGCTTGCGCCGCTGCCCGCTTTGACGAGCAGGCTGTCGCTGTGACCGTGGTAGCAACCCTCAAATTTTAAAATTTTATCTCGTCCGCTAAAGGCACGCGCAAGACGGATCGCGCTCATCGTAGCCTCCGTGCCGCTGCTGGTAAAGCGGATCTTATCTAGGAAATCGAAATTTTTTAACACGAGCGAGGCGAGCTGCGTCTCAAGCGGGCTGGATGCGCCGAAGCTTAGCCCTTTTTTGGCGGTTTGCACGACGGCGCGCTCGATGTCCGCGTCGGCGTGACCGAAGATGAGCGGGCCCCAGCTCTGCACGAAGTCGAGATATTTTTTGCCTTCAACGTCGTAGATGTACGAGCCCTCGCCGCGATCCACCATAAAAGGCTCGCTGCCGACGTTGCCGAATGCTCGCACCGGCGAATCGACGCCGCCGGGGATAAGTTTTTGTGCTGCTAAAAATTCGTCGTGATTATTCATTTTTTCTCCTTCTTTTTTGGTTGATTTATCGATTTTATATATTTGTAGATAATGATGATCTCGTTTTGCGTCAGGAAGTAGCTTGGCATCACGTCGCGTGAGCTGCTGATCCCGTCGGCGAGCTCCTGAAGCGAGAGATTATTGATCGGTGGCGCGTTTAGGGCGCGCTCGTAGTAGGTGCCCGAGGTGCGGTTAAATTCTTTATACGTCGCGATCAGCGAGCCCTCGCCCTTTTCGCCGTGGCACTTGTCGCAGCCGATGCCGCGCGGGTTTTTATACAGCATCGCGCCGTACTCCTCGTCGGTGATGAAGCTCTCGGCTTGTGCGCCGCGAGGTAGAAAAAATATGGTCGCGGTTAAAAATAGCGCTAAAAATATGAAATTTCGCATCTTCTCGTTTCGAATTTTTGGCGCAATAATATAAAAAATGTGCTTAAATTTCATAACGTCGCTATCTTTTCGATTCCCTCGAAATAAAAGACGTTTAGCTCATCCTGTCTGCGGTAGGTAAATTTTAGCCCGTGCGCCTTGGCGATATTATCGACGATGTAAAGCCCTAGGCCGAAGCTTTGCTTGGCGTTCGTGCCCTTGACGAAGGCCTCTTTGTAGTAGCTAAAGTCCTTCTGCAGCGGCTCGCCGAGCGTTATGAAGTCCATCGTTTCGGCATTTAGGCGGATTAAAATTTTACCGTCTGCAGCGTATTTTACGGCGTTGTCGATTAAATTTTTCACCGCGACGCAAAATAGCTTCAGATCGACGTTTAAGCTTAGGCCTAGCGGATTTTGCAGCGTGACGCAGCCGGGCTCGATCATTGCGATGCCGAGCGCTTCTTTTAAAATTTTATCCATTGAAAAAATTCCGCGTTCGACTAGTGCCGTTCCCGCAGTCGCGCGCTCGACCGCCGCAAATTCGTTGATTAGGCTCTCCAGCCGCTCAAAAACCGAGATGAGACGCTCCTGGTTTTTACCGTGCTCGATCATCTCGACGGCGATGCGACCCTTTGTGATGGGAGTTTTAAGCTCGTGCATTATGTTTCGCAAAAACAGATGGCGCGATTCATTAAGCTTATTTATCTGCGTGACCGCCTCGTAAAATGCGTGCGAAACCTCGGAGATTTCGTCGTTTCCCGCGCTTACATCCTTGATCTGAAGATCGCCTTTAGCAAATTTATCGATCTGGCGCTTGAGCTTGCGAAGGGGGCGAATTTTGCGGATAATGAAGATATACGCAAGCAGGATGATCACCAAAATGACGCCGTAGATCGCCTTGAAAATATCGTAGCGGTAGGGCTGATACTCCTTGTCGTTTAAAAGCCGCGTCTCGCCTGCGTGAGTGATTTTCAAGTAGTGCTTGCGTTTAAAAAGCAGGATGTCTGCAGAGCCGATGTCTGCGGAGATGCTATCTAAAATTTCAGCGCCTTTGATGATCTCATCGCGCTTGGCTTCATCGCGGATGGTCGAAAACTCGAAATTTGCAACCTGACGGTCGTATTCGGCTTCGCTGATAAGCTTGCTCATCTGATATAGGTTTGCGCGCGCGACGATGGAGTATTTGGAGTTTAGCTCGCGGGTGTAGTTTTGCTGATCGTAGCCGATGAGCCAGAGTAGCGCGAGCGAAACGCCCACGGCGGCGAGCGCGAAGATGAACGTGATGGTGTAAAAAATCGACGATCTTACTTTCATTAAATTTATATGATCCTTAAATTTTTAAAATTTCAAAGCTTTAAAGCCGCGGGCTCACTTTGGCTTTGGCGCGCGAACCTGTCCGACTTCGGATTTGTGGCATATCCTAAATACGCAATACGTTTATACTTCCTAAATCTAGCTATTGCAAATTTTATAAAGATTTTAAAAATTTTGCTATTTCTACCATTGAAAATTTTACAAAATTTCACCGCTTAAACACATAAATTCAAATAAATTTATTTTAAATTTAACGCGCAGCCTTGTTTTTAGCGAGGGCGTGTGCGATCAGCTC
>CAJPSJ010000021.1 GCA_905373295.1 uncultured Campylobacter sp.
CTTTGGAGCTAGCGAATAAATTTATGGATTTTGAGCGCACTCAGGTAAGCAGGCTGCGCGATAAGCTGGAGGACGCGCTTTTGCAAATTCCAAACGTAAGTGTCGTGGGCGATCGCAGCATTCGCGTGCCAAACACCATCCTTGCTTCGATCCAAGGCGTCGAGGGGGAGGCGATGCTGTGGGATCTGAATAAAGCGGGTATCGCCGCTTCCACGGGCTCTGCGTGTGCGAGCGAGGCGCTTGAGAATAACCCGATAATGGAAGCGATCGGTGCGGATAAGGAGCTGGCGCATACGGCGCTAAGACTTTCGCTGTCGCGCTTTACGACGGAGGCGGAGATCGATTATGCGATCGAACATATTGGTAAAGCTATCGCCCGTCTGCGCGGGATTTCAAGCACGTTTGCTTACGCGCCGCAAGGTTATGAGAAAAATAAAGGATAAAAAATGGCAAAAAATAGTTTGATAAACGGCTCAATCTGGGAGCAATACTCGCAAAAAGTGCAAGACCGTATGAATAATCCTCGCTATATGGGCGAGATCACCGAAGAGGAGGCGAAGGCTAGAGGCGGTAAGCTAGTGGTCGCGGACTTCGGCGCCGAGAGCTGCGGCGATGCGGTGCGGCTATATTGGTTGATCGATCCTAAGACTGATAGAATTTTGGACGCTAAATTTAAAAGCTTCGGTTGCGGTACGGCGATTGCGAGTTCGGATACGATGGCTGAGCTTTGTATCGGAAAGACGGTCGATCAAGCGGTAAAGATTACAAATTTAGATGTAGAGCACGCGATGCGCGACAACCCAGACGAGCCCGCCGTGCCACCGCAAAAGATGCACTGCTCGGTCATGGCATACGACGTCATCAAACAGGCTGCGGCGAATTACAAGGGCGTCGATCCCGCGCATTTCGAAGATGAGATCATCGTGTGCGACTGTGCGCGCGTAAGCCTCGGCACAATCAAAGAGGTGATCCGATTAAACGACCTTCACACGGTCGAGGAGATCACGCAATACACCAAAGCAGGTGCGTTTTGCAAATCCTGCGTGCGCCCGGGCGGACACGAGGAGAAGGATTACTATCTGGTTGATATTTTAAAGCAAACCAGAGAGGAGATGGAGCGAGAGAGACTTCAAGCTCAAGCCGACGCGAGTGCCGCTAATAACGTGAAAGCGGGAGTCGAGATGAGCTTTGAGCAGCTAAATTTGATCGGTAAATTTAAAGCGGTCGAAGGAGTGCTTGACGAGGATATTCGTCCGATGCTTCAGATGGACGGCGGCAATCTCGACGTCATCGATATCAGACCTGCAGACGACGGCAAAACGGACATATATATCCGTTATCTTGGCGCTTGTAGCGGCTGCGCCAGCGGTGCGAGCGGTACATTATACGCGATCGAAAATGTTTTGCAAGAAAATCTAAGCCCGAACATCCGCGTAATGCCGATCTAAGCTTATCGGTCGCTACGTTTCATCTTGGCTTGGTCTTTACGAAATTTTAAGAGCTTGAGCTTTTGCGCGATTGATGCAGTGCTAAATTTTGTCCCTTAGCTAAATCTGCGTAGAATTTCGGCGCTTGCTTTTAAAAATATCGCAAATTTCGCTAAGGTTTTTTTAGCGCGAAATTTATCTGTAAAATCTTGTTTATAAATTTAATTAAAAGCTTTTTTCGCTCGTGTAAGTTTTTTATGAGATTTCGTTTGTAAATTGGACATAGAATTTCTCCGCAAATTTTATCTTTTCATAAATTTCGATGAAAATGCGCCATAAATCGCAGAATTTTAGCTGGCTATAATTTCTTTTTATTATAATTGCGCCTTATTTCAACTAAAAGGGGAGCAAATGAAAGTATTTGTTTTGGCGGCTCTGCTACTTGGTTTTCTATCTGCAAATTCTTTTGATCAGATCAAAAAAGATAGGCTCGTTCGCATCGGTGTATATAACGATCAGCCGCCGTTTAGTGCGCTCGTAGACGGCAAATACAGGGGATTTGAGATTGCTCTTGGCGAGAAGCTCGGTAAGGAGATTTTCGGCGATAATCCCGGCAAGGTAAAATTTATCCCGATCACGGCTTCAAGGCGCATTAGCGCTTTACAGCGCAATGAAGCGGATATGGTGATTGCGACCTTTACTCCGACGCCCGCGCGAGCGAAAAAAGTAGATTTTTCGGAGCCTTATTTTAAGGTGCAGGTAGGTGTGCTAGCCAAAAAAGACGAAAATATCACGAGCTTCGATCAACTCCGCAAAAAGAGGATTTTCGTCATCAAACACTCTCCTATTCACAATTTCTTACGCAAAGCGGGCTTCAGAAAGAATTTGAATTTCTGCGCCAGCTCGGCTAAATGCTACCGCGCTTTCAAAAGGGCGAAAAATGCCGTGCATGTCGATGATAACCTAATCCTGCACGCATACGCAATCATCGATAATAAAACGCAGGTTGCTTTGGATGGTCTAGGTAAGCAAACTTACAACGCAATCGCCGTGCAGAAGGGCAATAATGCGCTGCTAGAGCTAATCAATACATCTTTAGCGGGACTAAAAAAAGATGGATTTTTGGATAAGACCTTTGATGATACGCTCGGGATTTTTTATCATGGCACGATCGATAAGAAGGAATTCTTGGTTGAATAAAATTTCGTGCAGAATTTAATTCGTGCGCTTGATTCCCGCGTAAAATTCAGTTCATTGTAATGATGGAGCGAGAAAAATACGTTGCGGGCTTAATTTGCTTTTAGAATTCGGTCTTGATTTTGCTTGCCTGTGTTTTGAGGCATGTAATTTTTATGGGGGTTTATTTAAATTCTACTATTCATAGAATTTTTAGGTAAACTTGCAAAATTTCATTTTTTTGATGTATAAAATATTTTTTGTGATGCATATTTTAAATTTTATAAATTTATCTACTTTAAAGAAATTAAGAATTTAATAGAATTTTATGCAAAAATTTGGGCTTGAAATTTTATGTATAAAATCCTGCGTGGGCAGGGTGATAAATTTTGCCATAAAATTTTATGGCAAAATTATACGATCAAGCTCGCAGTATGCTTAGTTTTAGCTGCGAATAAAGTCATTTAAGCTCTAAAGCTTATGCTACTAGATAAGCTTAATTGGTATTTATAAAAATAACTCACGCCGTAAAATACTTGCGACAATTTCGCGCAATGGCGCTTTTAGGAATTAAATTCCGCGACGTCAAATCATAAAATTTTTAAGAATTTCGAGCTATTCAAGTAGCGAAAACGGTGTCTATTTTTTCGCTTCTTTCGGCGCAGTCGGCGGATCGAGCTGCATGATCTTATCGCCTAGGCGCTGAAAATTTGCAAGGCTTTTTAGATGGAAATACGCTAGCTCCAGATATCCGCGGCGCGCAAAATCCGCAAGCTTTTTATCGCTTAGCTTCAAAAGCTTTTCGCGATTTACGACCGAAAAGCCGTTTAGCAGAGACGATTCCTTGCCGCTAGAGTTGATGCCGAGCTCCTTGGCCTCTAAAATCCCCGCCTTTTGGAATTCCGCCGCCGCAACGCGCGTGCGCATATCTAAATCGGCGTAATTTTTCATCACCTCTTTTAAATTTTCCAAAAACGGCGTGGGCTTGCCGTCTTTAAAAAGCGCCTCGCCGTCGCCCTTGATCTGCTGCGCGTCTTTATCGAAGCAGATCGCGGTCTGCTCGCCGATCTGGGCTAGGAAAAACGGATAATTCTGCACCGAAGAAGGCACCGTTCCTTTATAATCTTTATCGATTAAGACGTTTTTGGTGCGCCCTAGCAGCGCCACCATTTTGGGCTCTTTTTCGATGGTAAATACGATAACGAGGCTGTCCGCGCAAAACGGGATCTCCGGCGCGATAACCGGCACGAAAGGCGCGGTAGGGAATGCATCCGCGTGATACTGCAAATCCGCGTGTTTAACGCTATCTAATACGACTGGGGTCATGTTGATCCTTTAAAAAATTTTAGCAATTATATAAAAAAGAATATTAAAATTCTAAGAATTTTAAAATTTCGGCTGTTTTTGCTTGCGTAAATTTATAGATTTGGAATTTTAAATTTGATAGAATCACCGTTAAATTTAAGGAGTGACAGTGGGCTTGGATGAGCTTTTGGCGCTTGCTGAGGGCGCCGCAAAAAAGGCAAACGCCGCGATAATGCAAAACTACGATAAATTTGATATCTTTGTCAAGGCGGACAAATCACCGCTTACAAATGCCGATCTCGCGGCAAATGATGTGATAATGAGCACTCTGGAGCCTAGCGGTATCGCAATCTGCTCCGAAGAGTGCGTGCTAGGTAGCGAGCGGCGCATGAGCGAGGATAGATTTTGGCTCATAGATCCGCTGGACGGCACGAAGGAGTTTATCGCGCGCAACGGCGAGTTTTGCGTTTGCATCGCGCTGATAGAGCATGGACGCCCGATTTTAGCGGTAATCGGCATCCCTATAAGCGGCGATATATATAGTTCAAACGGCGGCGGAGTTTATAAAAACGGCGTACTGCTCGCTCGCCCCGCTAGAGTGCCGCAAATCTTCATGCACGGACGTCACAGTAAATCCGAGAAATATCCGCAATTCGCGCAAAAATTTAAAATGCAGCTCGTACGCAAAGGCTCTGCGATAAAATTTTGCATCTTAGCTGAGGGGGGCGCCAGCGCATATGCGAGATTTAGCGATTGTTCGCTTTGGGACATCGCCGCGGGGGATTTTTTGCTGCATCAAAGCGGCGGAGTGGTGGTGGATCTAAAGACGATGAAGGCGCCTCTTTATAACGGAAAAAGCCTGATAAATAACCATTATTTAGCGGTCGGCGCGAATGCGATGAAAAATTTATCTGAAATGTTAGAATTCGCAAAGAACTTTTAAGTTAAATTTATAGTAAACACTCTATAATATAGGTCCAAAAATTTTTTATCAAAGGATAAAAACATGAAGGGCTTTACTATGATCGAATTAATTTTCGTGATCGTGATTTTAGGTGTTTTGGCGGCAATTGCCATTCCAAGACTAGCAGCTACTAGAGACGATGCAGAGGTTGTTAGAGCAGCGCAGAATGTATCTACATCGCTGACTGATCTAATGGCTTATTATACTTCGCAAGGCGAGTATGATAATAGCACGACAGGTTTTAACAACATGACAAATGTTAAAAATCCTATCACCGCAAAGAACAAGGTTTGTGCTACATATACCGTCGATAGCAAAAATAAGGTTACTCTTAAAAAGAGTACAGATGGCCTATGTGCTCACGTATGGGAGATGCCGGGGTTAAAGAATATAAATGCTGTCTACTCATCCGACGCTTTATTGATTATTCAATAGAGCTTCTTTGGCGCAGGGACTATCTCTGCGCCTTTTTATTCAAAAATCCAAGTAAAATTCCAATCATCCAAATCATTGCGAAAAATATAAAGATAAAACTCCAAAATTGTGCTAGATCCACGCTTTTACTTACCGGGAAAAGATACCAACCTCCGCTATAAAGTGCCGTTAGCTTAGCTTGCAGTCCCTCTAGCGCCGCATCAGTTGGTATTGCTGGTATGTCGAATGCGCAGCTGTTAAACGGCTTAAAAATCGGCACCACGCTTATATCAAAATTTAAAAATCTCACCGCTCCACCGCAGCCGCTCATTCCACCCATATCTCCGCTCCCTCGCAGTACCGTGTGAATTTTAGCTAAATTTAGCGACGAGGCAAATCCTAGCGCCGCGCCGTAAAACCACACCGCATATCCGCAGATCGCGCCGTAAATGTCCTTGCCGCAAACCACTAAAATCACCGCTCCTAGCGCTACGGCGCAAAGTGCGAATCTCACGTGAATACTAAAGCTTTCCGGATAGATAAAAAGGAATTTTTGCAAGAAAAAATATGAAAATGCTAGCCAAAAAAGCGCCCAGATAGCACAAAAAGCGAGAAATTTTTTAGAGTATCTGTTTTGAAATTTTAAAATCATAAAAATCCTTTCCGCGCATAATTTTATAATAAATTGCAGATATTTTTGCTAAAATCCCAACTTTTATAGCAAAAATTTCAAGCAAAAGGTAAAATTTTGAAGGGTTTTTTACGCAAATTAGAAAGAGCTTTTGATGCGTTCGCAAATATTTTAGGCGTACTAAGTATCGTATTTTTGGCGCTTTTAGTTATAGTAGTTTTTTACAATGTTGTGGCGCGTTATCTTTTTCCAGCTGCAAATTCCGTCGCTATGCAAGAACTTACGTGGTGGCTATATTCGGCGATGTTTTTATTCGGTGTGACCTACGCGCTTAAAGAAAACGCCCACGTTCGCGTGGATATTTTTTACGAAAAATTTAGTCCCACTGCAAAAGCGCTCATAAATATCTTAGGCACGATATTTTTCATTTTGCCTTTCGTGGCGCTCGTGGCATTCTTTTCGATCGATTATGTAAGCGAGGCTTATACGAGCCATGAGGCCAGTGCTAATCCCGGCGGTATGCAGCATCTTTGGATCATCAAGTCCGCAATCACGCTTAGCTACGCGTTTTTATTTATCTACGCATTTGGATTTTTGATTAAAAATATTAATGCCCTGCTTGATGTTAGGGAAAACAAGGGCTCGGAATTTCTTAGTGGGAATTCTTCGGGCGCACAGAGTGTGTGAGGGCAGAATGAGCTTAAATTTAAAATTCTATAAATTTCACACTTTTCGCGCTTGGGCAGAATTTTACCGAGGTGAGATAAAAGAGGGTGAGCTATGATAGGCATAGTGATGTTTGCGGCAGCGCTTTTTATGCTGCTACTGGGATTTCCAGTTGCGTTTACGTTCGGTGCTGTAGCGGTGATTTTCGGCTTTATCTACGGACTTAGTGAGGCGTGGGATTACGCGCAGGGCTTTGAAATTTTAACCGAAGCTTTCGAGGATATGAGCAGGCAGTTTTTTTCACTGATGCCTAATAGAATTTACTCGATTATGGAAAATCAGCTGCTAATTTCGGTGCCGCTTTTTATTTTGATGGGTATGATTTTGCAAAAGACCCGCCTTGCGGAGCGCTTATTAGAGTCGATGGCATTTTTATTCGGCGGCGTACGAGGCGGCGTAGCGATCAGCACTGTTTTGGTGGGCGCGTTACTTGCGGCTACGACGGGCATCGTGGGCGCGACTGTCATCGCTATGGGAGTCATCAGTCTGCCCGTTATGATGAAATACGGCTACGATAAGCCTCTAGCTACTGGCACCATCGCTGCTGCGGGCACGCTTGGGCAGATTATCCCGCCTTCTATCGTGCTGATTATTTTAGGCGATATACTTTCTGTTTCGGTGGGCGATCTTTTCTCTGCAGCAGTTATTCCTGGGCTCGTGTTAGTGGGTTTTTACGTGATTTATATCGCGATTATTTCATATATTTGCAAAGATTATGCGCCGCCTGTTCCGCCGCTAGAGGGACTTAGCAAATCAAAGCAAATTTTTATCGCGCTTAAAAACGTCGTGCCGGTGCTTGTGCTGATTTTGCTCGTTTTGGGATCTATTTTTGCGGGCATCGCTACGCCTACGGAGAGCTCGTCGGTAGGCTGCTTGGGTGCGATAGCGCTAGCTGTTTTATACCGCACATTTTCGTTTAGGCTGATCTATGACGCGCTAAAAAATACCGCTAAAATTTCGGGCATGGTTTTTATGATTTTGATGGGCGCCACGGCATTTTCGATGATTTTTTCTTACACTGGCGGAGATGAGGTCGTAAAAAATTTTATGGAAAATCTGCCCGGTCAAGCATGGGGATTTATCGCGCTTACGATGGTAGTTATCATAGTGCTTGGATTTTTTCTCGATTATGTCGAAATTTCATATATCATTTTGCCGATACTTTTGCCGATAGTAGAGTCTTTGCATATCAATCCCGTGTGGTTTGCGATCTTAATCGCTGTAAATTTACAAACGTCGTTTATGACGCCGCCATTTGGATTTTCGATATTTTTCTTAAAGGGTGTGACGCCTCCGCAAATCCACACCACGGATATTTACAAGGGCGTGCTACCTTTTATTTTATTGCAAATTCTAGTGCTATTAACGCTCGCAATCTTTCCATGGGTTTTCGGTTTAAAAGCTTTTTTAGGCTAGAAATATTAAAATTCACGCTAAATTTAACCTAGGAGCTAAAAATGGCTAAAAAGCTTATCGACGTTATGGATACGACCTTTCGCGACGGATTTCAGTCTGTTTTCGGCGCGCGCGTGGCGATGCAGGACTTCCTGCCTGCCGTTAGCGCGGCGAAGGACGCGGGCATCACGCACTTTGAGTTTGGCGGCGGCGCGCGGTTTCAGAGCCTGTATTTTTACCTAAACGAAGACGCCTTTGAGATGATGGATAAATTTAGAAGCATCGTGGGGCCTGAGGCGAACCTACAGACCCTTAGCCGCGGTGTAAATACCGTCACGCTCGATACAGGCAGTCGCGAGATAATCGATCTGCACGCCAAGCTTTTTGCCAAGCACGGCACGACGACGATTCGAAATTTCGACGCGCTAAACGACGTGGAAAATTTAAAATTTAGCGGCGAGTGCATACATCGCCACGGCCTTAAACACGAAGTCGTGGTTACGATGATGGATCTGCCGCCGGGATGCAGCGGCGCGCACGATGCGGCATTTTACGAGAGGATTTTGCGTCAAATTTTAGACGCGCAGATTCCGTTTGATAGCGTCTGCTTCAAAGACGCAAGCGGCACCAGCAGCCCGCAGAAGGTCTATGAGACGATCAAGCGCGCGCGTAAAATTTTAGGCGACGGCGTGCATATCCGCCTGCACACGCACGAGACGGCGGGCGTTAGCGTCGCATGCTATCAGGCTGCACTCGTTGCGGGCGTAGACGGCATCGACCTTGCCGCGCATCCGGTTAGCGGCGGCACGAGCCAGCCGGATATCCTCACGCTGCTGCACGCGACGAAGGGGCAAAATTTCGATCTGGGTCTGGATGCAGAGAAAATTTTAAAATACGAAGAGGTTTTGGGCGAGTGCTTGAAGGATTACTTTATGCCGCCAGAGGCTACGCAGGTAAGTCCGCTCATTCCGTTTAGCCCGATGCCCGGAGGCGCGCTTACTGCAAACACCCAGATGATGCGCGATAATAAAATTTTAGACAAATTCCCAGCCGTCATCAAGGCCATGCGCGAGGTCGTCGAAAAGGGCGGTTTCGGCACGAGCGTGACGCCGGTTAGCCAGTTTTATTTTCAGCAAGCGTTTAACAACGTAATGTTCGGCCCGTGGAAAAAGATCGCCGAGGGCTACGGCAAGATGGTGTTAGGCTATTTCGGCAAAACGCCCGTTAAGCCGGATGAAGGCGTGATTAAGATGGCGGCGGAGCAGCTGGGACTACAGCCTACGACCAAACACGCCGTAGATATTGCCGATGCAGACGAGAGCAAGAGCGTCGCGTATGCGCAGAAGATTCTACGCGAACAGGGCATCGAGCCTAGTGAGGAGAACGTATTTATCGCGCTTGCGTGCAAAGAAAAGGGCATCGCGTTTTTGAAGGGCGAGGGCAAGGTGATGAGCCGCAAAAAAGAGGACGTAGCACCCGCCGTAAGCCATCAAAACGGTATTTCTAAAAACGGCAAATTTGACGTTAAGATTAACGGTAAAATTTACAACGTAGAATTTGCCGGACAAAACGTGCTCGTAAACGGCGATCGATACGACGTCAGCTTCGATACCTCAGCGCCCGCAAAGCCGCAACCGCAAGGCTCCGCCGGCGAGCAGCCCACTGCTGACGCGCGAGGTGGTACGGACGATAACGATATAAAAGCGACGCTTCCTAGTAACGTATTTAAAATTTTAATAAAGGAAGGCGACGCTGTTAAGGCGGGGCAGAATGTCATCGTGCTTGAAGCGATGAAGATGGAAATAAATATCGAAAGCCCGCGTGACGGCATAATCGATAAAATTTTGATCGCTCAAGGCGATACCGTCGATGCCGATCAGGTGCTCGCGATTTTAAGATAAGCTCTAAATTTAGGCGGGCGCTTCCGCCTAAATTTCATGGCGGCCATCCTCGGTGCTTAAGCGAGCACACCTAAATTTTAAGCTATAATAGCGCAATCTTTTATCAAAATTTAATTTAAAAAGGACGCAAAATGACAACTCCGAACGATCTGGATAAATTAGGTCTTAAAAATATCAAAAAAATCAACCACAACCTAAGCTACGACGAGCTTTTCGAGCTTGAAAAGGCGATGAATGAAGGGCGCGTATCAAGCAACGGCACTTTTATGGTCGATACGGGTATCTTTACGGGTCGCAGCCCCAAGGATAAATACTTCGTAAAACAAGATCCGAGCCAAAAATACATCGCCTGGGGCAAGGTAAATCAGCCTATCTCAAAAGAGCTTTTCGATAAGCTTTTAGCCAAAGCTAAAGCCCAGCTAAGCGGCAAGGAAATCTTTATCCAAGACGCATTTTGCGGCGCTAGCAAATCCAGCCGCAAAAACGTGCGTTTCGTAACCGAAGTCGCTTGGCAGGCGCATTTCGTAAAAAATATGTTCATCCGCCCAAGCGAGAGCGAGCTAGCGGAATTTCATCCAGATTTCGTCGTTTATAACGCGTGCAAATGCAAAAACGAAGATTACGCGAGCGACAGGCTGCACTCCGACGTTTTCGTTATATTTAACGTCGAGGAAAACGTCGCGGTTATTGGCGGCACGTGGTACGGTGGCGAGATGAAAAAGGGAATTTTTTCGATGATGAACTACTGGTTGCCGCTTGCGGGCAAGATGTCGATGCACTGCTCGGCAAACGTGGGTAAAGATGGCGACACGGCGCTATTTTTCGGCCTAAGCGGTACGGGCAAAACGACGCTCTCTACAGATCCAAACCGCAAGCTAATAGGCGACGACGAGCACGGCTGGGATGATGAGGGGATATTTAACTTCGAGGGCGGCTGCTACGCGAAGTGCATAAATTTAGACCCGAGCAGCGAGCCTGAAATTTACGCCGCGATCAAACGCGACGCGCTGCTTGAAAACGTAGTCGCCAACGAAGCTGGCGTCGTGGACTATAAAGACGGCAGCAAGACCGAAAACACCCGCGTCAGCTACCCGATCTATCACATCGATAACTACGAGCCAAGCTCTGCGGGCGGTCATCCGAAAAACATCATCTTCCTAACAGCCGACGCATTCGGCGTTTTGCCGCCGGTTGCAAAGCTAACCAAAGAGCAGGCGATGTATTATTTCCTAAGCGGCTATACGGCCAAAGTTGCAGGCACCGAGCGCGGTATCACCGAGCCCGTGGCGACTTTTAGCGCGTGCTTTGGCGAGCCGTTTATGCCGCTACATCCGACCGTTTACGCTAAGCTTCTAGGCGAAAAGATCGATAAGCATAATGTCAGCGTCTATCTCGTAAACACCGGCTGGAGCGGCGGTGCGTACGGCGTAGGCAAGCGAATGAGCATCAAAGCCACTCGCGCATGCATAAACGCGATCCTGGACGGCAGCATCAAAAAGTGTGAATTTGAAAATTTCGAAAAATTTAACCTAGCGATCCCAAAAGAGCTCGCAGGCGTCGAGACGAAGCTGCTAAATCCGATCAATACGTGGACGCACCCGGCGGAATATAAAATCACGCGCGATAAGCTAGCAAAGATGTTTGAAGAGAATTTTAAACGCTACGAGGACGTAAAAGAGGGGGTCGAGTTTGCCAAAGCGGGCCCTACGGCTTAGGCTCCTGGGTCTTGGGGCGATCTGCGCGCTTTTTGCCGCATGCGAAAACACCCCTTCAAATTTAAAACAGCCGCTCGTTGCGATGAGCGGCTTTTCCTTTTACGACGATCCGCTAAGCTACATCAACAATGTGCGCGCAAAATCGGGGTTAAACTACTTTGCGCAGAATGAAATTTTAAATATCTCCGCGCTTAATCACGCAAAATATGTCGTCGCAAACGAGGCGATGTCGCACGACGAGACCCCGGGCAAGCCGAATTTTACGGGCGAAAATCCGTCAAAGCGCGCTTTTTACGCAGGCTATAATGCCGTCGTGAGTGAAAATTTATCCTATAATTCAAGCGATCTAAAAAGCGCGATCGACGGGCTTTTAAGCGCGATTTACCATAGATTTGCCTTTTTGGATTTTGCTTCGGATGAGATCGGCATCGGCTATTTTGAGCACGGCAAAAAAAGTAGCTATGTTTTTGAGATGGGAAATTCGCGCCTCAACGCCTTTTGCTTGCGGAATTTAAACGACGAAGGAGGCGGCAAATTTCTACTGGGGATGTGCAAAAACGAAACGCTACGGATGAGGGAGGATAAGTTCAAAGGCGCCACCGCGCTAAACTCGCGCCCCTATGTGTATTACCCGAACGACGAGCCCGCGCTTGCATTCTTTAGCAATGAAATTCCAGACCCCATGCCAGAGTGCAAAATCACCGCAAATCCCGTAAGCGTGGAATTTAATTCCGCCCAGCTGCCCGTAGCGATGAAAAGTTTTAAAATTTACGAAGGCGGCAGAGAGCTTCAAAATGTTAAAATTTTAGACAAAAACTCCGATCCTAACGCCATTTTAAGCGATAGGCAGTTCGTGCTTTTTAGCAGAGATGTTTTCAAATTTGATACCAAATATGGCGCGGAGTTTAATTACGAGCAGGGCGGGAAGCAAAAGACGCTACGGTGGGAGTTCATCACGCAGGCACCTAAATTTAGATACTTCGTCGTGCAAGGCGGAGAAAATCTGAGCGTGAAAAACGGCGCGTTTTACGACATATTCGTAGCCCCGAAAGACTGCAACGATTTGATGAAAAGCTATAAAACCAGCTACTCCTTTATGGATAAGCCCGAAATTTCAAGCCCCGCGGCAAATATGCTGCGCGTAAAGCTAAACGGCGCAAAGGGCGCAAAGCTTGAAATTTCAACGGACAACGGCGCGATAATAAATCTATATTTAAGCGACGACTCCAAAAGCTACGGCGGCATGGGTATAATTTATGCCGCAATCGCGGTGGTTTTGGCGGCGATCATTTTGTTTTATCTTTTGGCAAGAAGAAGAGGGCGATAGGCGAAACCTATTTTTGGGACCTCTGCTTTTGTCTGTGTCTGCGCGCACAGGGGCGCATAATGCCTGTCTAGCGTGAAATTTAATGCAGAGCTCGGCTTTTAAATTTTAAATCTCGTCCCCATTTATCTCATCCGCAAGTTTTAAAATTTTATCCCGCACCGCCTCAGGGGCGTAGATATCCACCCACTCTATCCCGTTTGAGGCGCTAAAAAGCACGGCGATCTGCCCCTCGCTCATCGCGCGCTTAGCAAGCTTGGTCGCCGCGGGGCTGTTACCCATATTTGGCGTTTCGTCTATGCTTATCTCGGCGCAACGGCGTAAATAGGCGCTAAATCAAACTCTCCCTCGAGCAAAATAATAACCGAGCCGCGCCTAAAACTGCAAGCGTTCCAAAAGATCTCGGCGCCGTTTATGCATTCGCGCGAAAGATCGAGGCGAAATTTACCCCGCTCGCGCACGAGAAAACTAATCTCGCTTAAGTTTAGCGGGTGCTCCACGCTACCGAAGGCTCCCACGATGCTATCTTTGCGGCCGTTATAGACATAGGCGGCGAGCGCATTTTGCAGTAGCGGTGCGATGATCTGATCGTGCGCGCTCGTGTGATCGTCATCTCTGGCACGCCCTGCGATCTTTACGAAAAACGGTTTGAAATACTCCATAAACGCTCCTTAAATTTATAAAATTTGTTTAAATTTAGCGCTCGCGGCGGTTAAATTTAGCCTGCCATCGCATTTTCGGCTCGTTTTTCAGACGTCGCCGTTTTAAATTTTAAAATTTTACGTAGGCTTTAGTGCGTAAAATTTCAGACACCGTTTTTCTAAATTTAACGCGCTCTTAAACGCCGCGCGTCTAAACTTAACGCCCCAAAATTTCAAATTTATCGCCGTGCACCGCGATCGCTTCGGCGTTATTTATCGGCGCCAAATTTAGCTTACCGCCGTAAGCTTTTAAAATTT
>CAJPSJ010000022.1 GCA_905373295.1 uncultured Campylobacter sp.
AAATTTCAAAGCCACAGGAAAAATTTAAAAAATATACTGACAATCCCAACGATTATATGGATGTTACTTTTGATTTCGAAATAGATGATAAACTTCCGTCCGCGCCTGAAATCGCTAAAGAAACAAAGCAAGGCGAGTTTGAAAATAAGAATGTTAAGGATGTGCCGGAGGATAAAATTAAGACTACGGCGCAAGTAGTTCCGCCACCTCCGGTGCAGGCAAAGCCGAAAGAGCCCGAAAAGCCGAAGGAAGAGCCGAAGCCGGAACCTAAAAAGGACGAGCCTAAAGCTGAGCCCAAAAAAGAGGAGCCAGAGCCTAAGTTGGAAGATAAACCTTCCGAAAAAGTAGTAGAGAAAAAAGAGGAAGCTAAGCCGGAGCCGAAAAAAGAGGAAAAACCGAGCTTGAGCGATCTTTTTTCGGATACGACTAAGGACAATAAGAAGCTTGAGGAGAGCGCTAAAGCTAGCGACGCCGTTCAGAGTAACAAAAAGTCCGATAAAGAAACCGCCACCTCTAGTGCTAAGGATAAAGCAGCATCTAAAAATGCTGTCGTCAAATCCGATAAGCTTGGCGGCAGGACGCAAAGGACGGGTGAGTATAACGCCTATTACGGCGCTATCGAGAAAAGGCTTCAAGTTCTATGGAGTAGATATGTGGCGACCGCGAAGGACGACGCAAAGATTAAAATAGTCTTTAGTGCAGATGGGCGAGTGACGGATTATACTATTATAGAGCTGGGGCGAGAGACGGAATTTAACCAGAAGTTGCGAGATTTTTTGGATAATCTATCGACTCAGACTTTCCCGAAGTCTCCCGACGGAGCGTCGCACGAGATTGATACTAGAATGTCCGATGTGATGAAGACAAATTAGAATTTTGCAAGGAAAAAAGTGAAGAGACTTTTTTGTATTTTTGCGTTTTGCTGTATGCTTTTTGCGGCGGATTCGGAACAGAATTTTATTTATGAAAGAAATTCCGTTTCGCAAGAATCTGGTAAAATTCAAATTTCAAAGGAGCTAGATGCTTATTTTTCGCAGATGGCGTCGAAATTGCAAGCTCTATGGACGAAGTATCAAGCAGGTATTTCCGATGAGGCTAGAGTCCGCATAGAATTTAGCAACAATGGACGAGTTTTAAATTATCAAATTTTAGAGCTTGGGCGTAGCACAGAATTTACCCAAAAGCTAAGAAAATTTTTAGATGAGCTTCCTAAGCGAAGCTTTCCAAAATCACCGGATAATAAATCTCACACATTTGAAATGGTATTATCCGACGTAGCAAATTAAATTTAAGGAGAAAAGATGAAGAAACTACTTTTGATTCTTGCATTTTGTAGTAGCATTTTCGCGGCAGATGCGACTATGTCTATCGTAAACGAAGGGGTAAATCTCCCTAAGATCGTCGTTCAAGATGCATCAAATCTTGCAAATTCAGAATTTGGCAACAAATTCTTTAAACTTATGGTGGGCGATCTAAAGGTTGGCGCGACTTTTGAAGTCAGCGACGAGTATCTACAAAGCAGCTATGATGCGGGCGCTTCCGACAATCTAGGCTCTAGCGGTGCCGCTCTTATCGTGCGTTACGCAGTAAGTGATAAAAGCTCGCCGATGAGCCTAAAAGCCAAAGTGCTTGAGGCAAACAGCGGCAGGGTGATGTACGAGAAGAGCTTTACGCTTTCAAATGCCGAGAAATATCCATTTTTAGCCCATATGGCGGTATCTGAGATCGTCAAGCAGTTAGGCTATTCAAATGTCGATTGGATGAAGGAGATGATTTTGCTCTCTCGCTACACTTCGACGCGTGAGAGCGAGATCATGGTGGCTGACTATACGCTTACCTACCAGCAGGTGGTGCTTCGCGGCGGATTAAATATCTTCCCTAAATGGGCAAGCGCGGCGCAGAACGAATTTTATTATACCTATTACGTCAATAAAAATACGCCTGCTATCTATAAATTTAATCTATCCAACGGTAGCAAAAGTAAAATTTTTACCGGTCATGGCATGACGATAGCTTCAGATGTAAGCGCCGACGGCAGAAAGCTTTTAATCACCAATGCGCCTAAAGATCAACCTGATATTTATTTGTATGATATAGCCTCGGGCAGCGCTAAGCAAATTACTGATTATGCTGGCATTGATGTAAATGGAAATTTTATCGACGGCGATTCGCGCGTGGCTTTTGTGAGCGATCGTTTAGGTTATCCAAACGTATTTGCCACTAGCATAAATGGCGGCAACGTTCAGCAGCTCGTGTATCACGGCAAAAACAATAACTCCATCAGCACAAATGGCAATTACGTTACTTACTCTAGCCGCGACGGCGGGGGCGGATTTAATATATATTTAATCTCTACTCAAACCGATATGATTCGCCAGTTAACGGCTAGCGGCAAAAATATGTTTCCTAGATTTTCTAGCGATGGCGGCAGCATTATGTTTATCAAGCAAGACGGCGGCGGAAGCTCGGTAGGTATTATCAGAGTTAACGAGAATAAAAGTTTCCAATTTCCGTTAAGAGTGGGTAAAATTCAATCGGTTGATTGGTAAAATATTAAAAAATCTCGTGATATAATGACTTCAATTTTTTTTGAAAGGATAGAAAATGAAACATTTAGTTTTATCTTCGATAGCAGTTGCTGCTCTATTATTGAGCGGTTGTTCTAAAAAGACCCCAGAGGCCGATACTACAAGCACAAGTGACGCAGATAGACTAGCTGCTTTGGCATCTCAGATCCAAAGTGAAGTTGGCACTGTTTATTTCGACTTTGATAAATTTAATATTAGAGCCGATCAGCAAGGCACAATCAATAATAACGCAGCTCTATTCAATCAGGCAGGCGCAGAGTCTCTAACTGTTAAAGTTGAGGGTAACTGCGATGAGTGGGGTTCTGATGAGTACAACTATGCTCTTGGTCTAAAGAGAGCTACTGCAGCTAAAGATGCATTGGTTGCTCAAGGCGTAAATGAGAGCAGAATTTCCGTAGTAAGCTACGGCGAGAGCAATATGGCTTGCACAGAGCATTCTAAAGAGTGCGACGCTCAAAACAGACGCGACGAATTCAAAGTTGGATTCTAATTTGAAATTTAAAAATTTCACGGTGGCGGCTCTTTTGGGAGTCGCCACTTTTTTAAATGCAGAAACTTCCGCATTTGATGCTGGCAATATTGATTCGGGCAGCTCTTACGGGCTAACCGAAAACGAACAAGTATTACGCGATAACCGCAAACGTATAAGCGAGATGCAAACTAGTGTAGATAATACACGCGAGAGTGTCGAAGGTTTGCGAAGCGTCCTTGAAGGAACAAATTCTAAAATTTCGAACCTGGAAAACAGGGTGGCGGATCTAGAAATTCGTACTACGGGCAAAAGCCAAGGCAACAGCGAGCTAGATCAGATGAAACGAGATATCGCAACTATAAAAGCCCAAATCGCTGAAATCAATAAAAAATTAGGTAGCGGCAGCAGCGTAAAAAAAAACGCTGAATTAGACGCAGGTGCTGCTTCAACCCCCGCTAGTACAAAATCAGACTCCGATTTTAAATTAAAAGATCAAGCATCAGTATTGAAAGAGGCTGACGCTTTATATGCCAAAAAAGACTATTCCAGCGCAAAAGAGCGCTACAATTATTTAGTATCTAAAAATTACAAGCCGGCAAAGGCAAACTATATGCTGGGCGAAATTTCATATTTCTCCGGCTCATACGCAGAAGCGATAAACTATTATAAAAAGAGCATTTCGCACAACGAGAGCCAAGACTACACCCCAAAGCTCCTCTATCACACCGCGATCAGCTTCGATAAGATCGGTGATAAAGACAGCGCAAATAAATTCTACAAAGCGCTAAAGGCTTCATACCCGGACTCCAAAGAAGCTAAAGCCGCGCCCACTAGATAACCTAAATTTAAATACAAACTCAAAAATAAAATTCTAAACAGGAGAAAACTATGGCTAACAACCGAGTTATAAAGATGCATTATGAGCTAAAAGACGGTAAAACCGGCGAAATTTTAGAGTCAAATTTAAACTCCGATCCGATCGCCTTTCTTAGCGGCAAAGATCAAATAATCCAAAAGCTGGAAGATGAAATTTTAAATCTACAAGCGGGCGAGAGCAAAACGGTTCTAATAAGCCCGAGCGACGGGGTCGGCGAGTATAAGCAGGACGCCGTGCAGATCCTGCCTAAAGAGCAGTTTGCGGGTATCGACCTGGTCGTTGGTATGGAGCTTTTCGGCCAGGCAGAGGACGGCGCGACTACCCGCGTGAGCGTCAAGGCTATCGGCGAGCAGGATGTCACTATCGACTTTAACCACCCGTTTGCTGGCAAGGAGCTGGAATTTAATATAAAGATCGTCGAAAATCGCGAAGCGACGGCAGATGAAATTCTTACCGGCCAGCCGGAGGGTGCTCACAGCTGCGGCTGCGGACACAACCATCATCACGAGGGGCACGAGTGTTGCGGAGGTCATGGGCATGCAGACGGTCATGAATGCTGCGGAGGTCACGATCACGAAAAAGATCACGAGTGCTGCGGCGGGCACCACCACGAGCATTAGGATTTTTTTATGAAATTTGCTTTTATCTTCCCCGGACAGGGCTGCCAAAGCGTAGGCATGGGCAGGGAGTTTTATGAGAACTCCGATCCTGCGCGCGCGCTTTTGGATGAGGCTTCAAGTTTTACCGGTATCGATTTTAAAAATTTACTGTTTGAGCCTAACGACAAACTTGACGTTTCGGAATTTACGCAGCCTGCGATTGCATTAAATTCCATGATGGCGCTTGCGGCGCTGCAAGAAAAGCTGGATCAAGAAAAGCTTAACATCGCTCCGCAGTTTTTGCTCGGACATTCGCTGGGCGAGTTTAGCGCACTAAGCGCTGCGGGAGGTATAGAGCCGAAGCAGATGTTAAAGCTAGTAAATATTCGCGGCAGGCTCATGCAGAGCGCCTGCGAGGGCAAATGCGCCGGAATGATGGTGATCTTGGCTCTTGCCGACGAGGCGGTCGAGAAAATTTGCGCGAATGCGAGAAGCGCCGGTAAGCAGGTGTGGGCGGCGAATTATAACTGCGACGGGCAGATCGTAGTCGCTGGCAAAAAAGATGATCTCGCAGCACTCGAGGGCGAGTTTAAGGCTGCGGGTGCAAAGCGCGCGATGCTACTTAATATGAGCGTCGCGAGCCACTGCCCGATGCTACAAAGCGCCAGCAACGAGCTTTTGGAATTTTTGCGCCCCGCGCTAAAAGAGAGCTTTGCCCCCGTCATCGCTAACGCCACGGCGCGCGCATATAGGACGAAATCCGAAGCGCTAGAGCTGCTTAAAGCCCAGCTTATCAGCCCCGTGCTTTACAAGCAAAGCATCAAAAATTATGAGGGCGAGGCAGACTGCTTCGTCGAATTTGGCGCGGCGGTTTTAAAAGGTATAAACAAAAAGATCACGCAGAAGCCGACCTTCAGTATCACGGATCTTGCGAGCTTAGACGAGTTTGTAAAATTTGCAAAGGAGAATGGATGAAAGTTGCAATCTTAGGCGCCATGCCCGAAGAGATCGAGCCGCTGCTATCTGCGCTGCGCGAGCGGGGCGTGAGCGTGGAGGCTGTGGAGCACGCGAATAATAAATTCTACGCCGCTAAGCTTAACGGCCACGATCTCGTGATCGCATATTCGAAGATCGGCAAGGTAAATTCCGCCCTGACCGCTACGGTTATGATCGAAAGATTCGGCGCGCGCGCGCTCATTTTTACGGGCGTCGCGGGGGCTTTGAAGCGTGGCATTAAGATCGGCGAAATTTTATACGCCACCTCGCTCGTGCAGCACGATCTGGACATCACGGCGTTTGGGCATCCGCACGGATTCGTGCCGGGAAGTAAAATTTCGGTTCAAACCGACGCGAAGCTAAACTCTATCGCGCAAAGCGTCGCCGAGCAGCTAGGCATCACGCTAAAATCGGGCATCATCGCTAGCGGCGATCAGTTCGTGGGCGATGAGGAGCGCAAGAGCTGGATCGAGCGGACGTTTGACGCGAGCGCGGTCGAGATGGAGGGGGCGAGCGTGGCACAGGTGTGCGACGCGCTGGGCGTGCCGTTTTGCGTGCTGCGCGCGATAAGCGACGAGGCGGGACACAAAGCCGAATTCGATTTTGACGAGTTTATGGTAAAAAGCGCGCAAACGAGCGCAAATTTCGTCCTAAAAATGATCGAAAGGTTATGATAAACCTCTCCAAAAAACTACTTCGTCGCGTCGGACAAACCAACGCCAAATACAAGATGTTCGAGCGCGGCGATAAAATTTTACTAGCTCTTAGCGGCGGCAAGGACAGCATGAGCTTGGCGCACGTGCTGAAGCACTTCCAAAGCGTAAGCCCGCTTAGCTGGGAGTTTCGAGCCGTTACCGTCACCTACGGCATCGGCGAGGATCTGCGCGAGATAAGCGCCCATTTTAAAGAGCACGAGATCCCCTACGAGATAATCGATACTAAAATTTTTGAATTCGGCAAGGAAAAGATCCGCGCGAACACCACGTTTTGCAGCTTTTGCTCGCGTATGAGGCGCGGATACATCTACTCCTACGCGCTCGAACACGGCTTTAATAAGATCGCCATCGCCCACCACCTCGACGACGCCGCGGAGAGCTTTTTTATGAATTTTACCTTCAACGGCGCGCTGCGCACCCTCGCTCCGCGCTACGTCGCCGAAAACGGACTTGTGATCATCCGTCCGTTCATTCTCACGCGCGAGCGCCAAATCGCCGCCTGCGCCAGAGATAACGAGCTTCCGATCATGCGCGAGGAGGAGGTTTGCCCCGCGAGGCAATACGGCGGCAAGGAGCCCACTGCGCGCGCCGCTACGAAGGAGCTTTTGGCGCAGTACGAAAAGACCCATCCGAGGTTTTTTATCAGCCTGCAAGCCGCCTTTGCCAACATCCACGAAGAGACTTTTTTCGAGCCTAAATTTTAAAATTTTAAGCGGTTTGCGCCCCCCCTGCCAAACGAATTCAAAGCGCGCATTTCTTGCGATAACATGAATTTCGTACATCTAGTTCGATTTTTTGGCCTGAATGAGCCTGACGCACGCAGAGCAGTCATCCTCTCCTGTGCTCAAACGAGCCGCGAACCGCAGCGCGAGCAGTTGGATCACTGTGTCTAAATTGCGGTGCGGGCGATTGCGCTCTTGAGTATGAGTTGTGCACGAGCCGCAGCGAACAGTTGCCCCCGCGTCCGACTGCGCGCTAGAGTGGTGTACTTCTGCGTCCGAAGCTGTGCACGCAAGTGATTGCACTCCTACATTAAGTCGTGCGTATGAGCGACTGTGCCCTCTGCGCCCGAGAAGCTACGAGATATAGTAGGTTGTGCGTTGCTGTATCTGTTTTTGCGAAACAGCCGCGGCTACTTTCAGTGCCGTGCTTTCATCCTACTCGGGCGCTGCTCAAGCGAGCTTAACGGGTGAGCGTTATGGGCTTGCAAAGCTTGCGCGAGAGATGGTTTTAGAAATTTCATCTCAAAAAATGTTTTAGAAATTTAATCCTACAAAATTTTAAAATTTTATCGGAGGCTTCCTTTCGGGCTGCGGGTGCGGACTCGATCGTCGCGCGCCGTAAATTTAAACCGCCCGCCCGCTCTGCAAAAGATAGTTTTAGAAATTTATTTCGGAAAATGTTTCTAAAATTTTACCTCGCAAAATTTTAAAATTTTAACGAAGCCGAATTCAAAATCCAGGCGGAGCCAAATTTTAAAATTTTATCGGAGCGAAATTCTAAAATTTCGCGCAGCCAAATTTCCGCTCTCGTTTCATAAATGTTACCTTTTGAAATTTCGCCGCTTGCGCCGGCTTAAATTTCGCGCCGCTTCAAAACTCCTCAAAACCTCCGCTGTCGCGCACGCAGATCAAATTTTAAAATTTCGCCCGCGCCGCGGTACTTCTTAAATTTACACACTACGAAATTTTAACCGATTTTCGCTCCGAAATTTATGCCGCATTAACCGCCGTGGATATATAATAGCGAATGTCATATTTCACAAAGGAGTAAGCATGGCTACAATCCAACCAAGCTATAAGCTTTTCATCGACGGCGAGTTTGTGGGTGCCGAAGGCGGCGCGAGCCTAGACGTTTTTAATCCCGCTACTGGCGAGAAAATTTCAAAGATCGCAGATGCTAGCAAGGCGGACGTCGATAGAGCGGTCGCCGCGGCGCGCAAGGCGTTTGAGAGCTTTCGCCGCACTAGCGTTTATGAGCGCAGCGCGCTGCTAAATAAGATCGCCGACGTCTTAGAGCAAAACGCCGAGTTTATCGCAACCGTAGAGACTATCGACAACGGCAAGCCGATCCGCGAGACGCGCGCGGTCGACGTAGCGTGGTCGATCGAGCATTTCCGCTATTTTGCGGGCGTGATCTTGGGCGAGGAGGGCAGCGCCAATATGCTAAAAGAGCGCTATCTATCCGTCGTTTTGCGCGAGCCGATCGGCGTAGTAGGACAGATCGTGCCGTGGAATTTCCCGTTTTTGATGGGCGCGTGGAAGCTCGCTCCGTTACTTGCCGCAGGCGATACGTGCGTGTTTAAGCCAAGCTCCGAGACCAGCCTTAGCATTTTGGAGTTCATCCGCCTAATCGCGCCGCTGCTTCCAAAGGGTGTCATCAACGTAGTAACCGGCAAGGGAAGTAAAGCAGGCGAGTTCGTCCGCACTCACAAAGGGCTCGATAAGCTCGCATTTACGGGCTCTACCGAGGTCGGCAGAGGCATCGCGCTAGCCGCAGCGCAAAAGATCATCCCTGCTACGCTTGAGCTCGGCGGCAAGAGCGCGAATATCATCTTTGACGATTGCGACTTCGACGTTGCGATCGACGGCGTGCAGCTGGGAATTCTTTTCAACCAAGGCCAGGTCTGCTGCGCGGGAAGTAGGATCTTCGTGCAGGAGGGCATCTACGATAAATTCGTACCGGCGCTCGTGGAGAAATTTAAGCGCATCAAGGTGGGCGATCCACTCGATCCGAATACTCAGATGGGATGCCAGATCAACAAAAAGCAAGCCGATAAAATTTTAGAGTACGTAAAAATCGGCGTAGAGGAGGGCGCTAAGATCGCCGTGGGCGGCAAGCGACATAGCGCGGGAGAGGCTTTCGTCGAGCCTACGTTACTCGTGGACGTGCGCAACGACATGCGCGTGGCGCAGGAGGAGATCTTCGGTCCTGTGGGCGTCGTGATTAAATTTAAAGATCAAGATGAGCTCGTCCGTATGGCAAACGACAGCCTCTACGGACTAGGCGGCGCCGTATTTACGCGCGATATCGCAAAAGCGCTCACGGTCGCACGCCTGCTTGAGACGGGTCGCGTGTGGGTCAATACCTACAACCAGATCCACGCCGGCGCGCCGTTTGGCGGCTACAAAGAATCGGGCATCGGTCGCGAGACGCACAAGATGATCCTGGATCACTACACCCAGACCAAAAACATCTACATCGACACAATCTCTAAACCGAGCGGTTTTTACGAGCAGTAAGGCTTAGCGCGGTATTTCGGGCGGTTTATGCCGCCCGAAATTTTATTCTGCCTGACTCGATTGAGTATTTAATTTTAAGATTAATATAGGCTCATCATTTGGTGGTAAATTTTTATTTGCCAACCTTATGCCTTTATAAACATTTATCGTGATTTTAACATTTGGTATGTCGGTAACTTTTGAAAAATTATTTAAGAGCAACTTTATATCATCATCTCTAGCGCCATAAATGTTTACTATGCTCTCATATCTATCGGTAATTTTTCCACAAGACCAAGAACCGCCTAGATGATTTAAATCTCTTATTCCTTCAAATATTATTTCTTCTGCTTTGTCGCTATACTGATTCCGACATTCCCTACCGTCGCAGCCGAATAATATAAATGCGGCGACTATCAAAAAGAAACACTTTGTAAATTTCAGCATTTCATTTTCCTTAATTTGATTTTGTGTCTAATTTTACGGTTAATATATTCTTGCTAAATGGTGGCGGAGTTTTGCTGCCCTATTTCCAATATCTCTCATAAACCGATATAGTAATTTTGACATTTGGAATTTGTGCCGCTTCTGCTATATTCTTTAATAAAGTTTCTAAATCATCGTTGCTAGGTACGTAAAAATTTATGAAGTATTCATAGTTGTCAATAGACCCGCACGTCCAATCTTTATTTTCCTTATCCTTTAAATTATCAGTTATAATAGAAAACGCCTTATTATTGTATTCGTTGCGGCATTCATTACCGTCGCAGCCGAATAGAACAATCGCAAAAAATATTGCAACAAGAAATTTTATGGCGAAATTAAAAAACCCGCCTGTTTTTATAGTTTGATAACTACGATAGCAACCCATTTTCGCTCCTCAGATAAAATCCCTGTATTCGATATTTTTGTTACTCATTAAAATTTTTAATTTTTCAAAATCCTCTTTTGTTATATAGCTTAAAGGCAAAATAATCGAGCTTAGATTAAATACGATATTTGCCAAATTAAATTTTAGTTTTAGGCAAAGTGTTTCGCCTCCAGGCAGATATGCAAATGTAGCAATATATTTAATCTCATCATATTTTAGAATTCTTTGCCAAAAGATATATCTTACTATCACTTTATCATCGTAGCATGCAATAAATTTAAAGCAATTCGGGATAACCGCCGTATAAAAAAGACCGATTAGCGTTATCCAGCCTACGATAGGCGCATAAGGCTTGTCAAGCATTATAAAAATAATGGCGAGATAAAATTGCAAAATTTTAACTACCGCATAAAAAGGTCCGTAAAAACGCCTCGCCCTTTTTACGATTAGTAACGCCTCATCCGGTTTCATATCGCTCATTTGGAATTCCTTGATTTTCCAAATTTAATAAACAAATATTTTTAATATTAATGCAAAAAGTCCCAAATAAATGCAAAAATAGGCAATAAATGAGATTGCGCAATAAAATACGCCTACAAATTTGTGTGCAAAGCCTAAATTTTCTTTGGTTTCTTTCACAGACTCAATCAATACATTAAAATCAAAAAAATGCTTTATATAATTACCCTTTACATAAACGCTATTGAGCAAAATTACGCCAAGTAGCAGAAACATAAACCAGCCTCTAGCCAGATCATAATAAATGCCCATTTGCCCTCCGTTTATATAAAATATTCAGGCGAATTTTAACTTCGCTATGCTTACGCAGCGTTTAAATTTAATCTCGTCAGCGACTACGCTAAATTTTAAAATTTCAAGCTTGCCGTTTTAAAGAGCCGTCATCTGCGGGAGTGCGCATAGGCGGGTGCATGCAAGAGATAGCCTCGGGCGCTGTTTTATCGCGAGCCTCCGTCCGTATCAAGTAGTCATACCGAGCCACGCCCAAGCCCCAAAACTCATGCGATTGCCGATTTTGTTATCGAGCCGTACGCAACCCGCGCCCAAACTCGTGCAGCTTACGAACGTCGCTCGGTAGAATTTTAAAATTTCATCTGGGCTAGCTCGTCGCTCTGCGCAGACGCAGGCTCCGCCGCCCGCCGAAAACACCCGTGCCGTAAACGGCGCCGTCGTAAAGGATGCCGCCAATTCTACCGGTGCAAGCAATGCCGCCAAAAATTCCGCCCCGTCCGAGATTTCCGCGCCAAAAAACACAGCCTCCGCGAATGCTGCCGCTAAAAATTCCACCGCGTCTTCTATGCGCGAAATTTGGAAGTTGCTAGAAAATGCCGATCGAGCGCTGCTTGCCAAAGAGATCTCGCGCGCCGAAGAGCTCGCCGCGCGGGCACAGCAGCTTAGCGAGCTAAAGCGCATCGAAGTAGGGCGGGTTTTTAGCAGATTTGTCCGCGCGCGCATCGCGCTGCAGCGCGGCGATACCGACGCCGCGATTTCGCTGGCGACGGACGCGAGCTCCATGCGAAGCGGCGTAGCGGAGATATATGCCGATGCCGTAAATTACGAGAGCGCTTATACATTCGGGCGCATATACGAGGCTCGCGGCGATCGTAAGGGCGCTGCGCGCGAGTATGGGCGGGCGCTGTTTATTTGGACTATGTTTTTGCAGAGTGATCCCGTGCGCGCGGAGGAGATTTTCGCCCGACTGCAAACGCTCACCCCCGATCCCTACGAGGCCGAAGGCAGAGCTAGCGGCGCGTGCGAGTATCTGCGCGCTAAGGCTAGCTTCGCTTTTGATGAGCCGGCGCCCGAGCCCAAGCGTCGTGCACTGCGAGATTTGGCCGAATGGGAGGCGCACTGCTCGCATCTGCGCCCGTTTATAGATGACGGATCGGACGAGCGCGCGCGTAGGGCTTCGCTCGCGCGGGATTACGCGCAGCTGTATGCGGGGCTGGGCGAGTGTGCCGCCGCGCTAGAGCATCTGCTTGCCGCAGCGGAGCTTTCGGATGCGACGGAGCCCGATACGGGTGGGCTTTATCTACAGATCGCGCGACAATTTTTGGCTATTTACAAAGAGGCGGGCGCGAGTAAAATTTCTGCGAGCTATGCGCAGAAAAATCTAGCCGCGGCGCAGGATTACGCGAACAGATCGGTAAAGCTCTACGAGGGCATGCGCGGCACCGCCTACGAGCACTCGGGCTACGACGGACACGAAATTTTAGGCGAGATCGCGATGATACGCGGCGATCCGTCTGCGTCGCTGAGACATTTCGCGGCGATGAGAGACGATGCGGCGGCACTTTTGGCATATCAGCAGCTGCCGGCTTACAAGCAGGCTCTGGCTCACGCGCTAGAGCTTCTCGCGCAGTGCTACGATGCGCTAAGGGATAGCAAGAGCAAGGAGGCGGTTCTGCGTGAGCTTAGGAAGCTAAAGAAGGGCTAGCGGGCTTTCGGGCGGCGGCGTTTCGTGAAATTTCGTCGCTGCGCTGCGATGAAATTTGGCTCGGGGGTTGCGCGGTTTGAGCGCTTAGGGCGCGGCAGAATTTCATGTCGTTTGAAGGCGGTGCGGGCTTGCGGTGGATTAAGACCGCACGGCGGAGCTTGCGCTTTTGAAGCCCCATTTTGAAAGCAAAATTTTGTACCCGCGCCGTAGATTTGAAGTAGCATCTGTGCCTGCGCGGCGATTTATCTTTGCATCTCAGCCATTAAAAGCCTCAATTTTGCTAGCATATGAAGCTTTGTGGGCGATTTGAGTGCGCTATGAACGCGGTTCGGTG
>CAJPSJ010000023.1 GCA_905373295.1 uncultured Campylobacter sp.
GCGGGGCGAAATGCGCGCCCGCTTTTATCATAGCTATGGCATCAAGCGGCTGCGGGTAAGGGCACAGCGACGCGCATAGATCGCAGGGCTTGCCCTCTTTCGCCGCCAGCGCGGAGTTTAGCTCGCGCTCCTGCTCGGTCTTGGCGGGCTTTAGGCGTAGATCGCTAGATTTTAAAACCTGTCCGCGATACGCCAAACAGGCGTCTAAATTTTTAATCACGGCGATACCCATTTTAACCTTTTTAGGCTCGTTCGTCTCGTGGCTGAGCGCGCCGCTTGGACAGGCGAGTACGCAAGGAAGCGCGCCGCAAAGATAACAGCCTCGCTCTTTGGCGTCGATGACCGGGGTACCGATGTCAAAAAGATGGGTAATATCCAGCAGATAGATGCTGTGATAGGGGCAGACTTGCACGCATTGACCGCACTTGATACAGCTAGAGCGGAAGCCTCGTTCCGCTAGCGCTCCGGGCGGGCGCAGATATAAAGAGGCGGAACTCCCACTAGAATTTTCCGCAGAATTTTGTTTTATGGAATTCGGCGCGGAATTTTGCCCCGCAGAATTTACGGAATTTGACGCGCCGGAATTCTGCGCTTCGCCGCCCGTAAAATTTACGGAATTTGTGGAATTCTCATCCGCAAATAAGCTCGCTGTCCCTAGCGTCCCAAGCGCTCCGCCGAGTAGTTTTATCGCTTCGCGTCTATTCTTTATCATTGCTTCATCCTAGGTTTTGGATCTTTTAGCAGTAGCTCAGGCTCTGAAAACGGAGCTAGCTTGGAGATGAAATTTAAAAGCGCGATCCCGCTGGAGCCGTAAAAAAACCGCACGCTTGGCTTATGCGCCCAAAGTCTATCCGCATAAGCGTATGAGCTGTAGCTAACGTCGCCGTAGCCGTCGCCGTCGCGGTCAAATCCGTCGTAATCGTCGAAGTAGTTGCCACTCCATTCGTTTTGCAAGAGCTTGGATTGGGGCGTATCGTTTAACACAATCTCCATATTGCCTTTAAATTTATTGTTTTTAAATACGCTTTTTAGCTGCGTGGCATGGAATTGCACGCCGATGCTGTTGTATTCGATATCGTTGTTTTCAAAAACGTTAAGCGAGCCCGGCTGGTAGGGGGATTGATCCAGATAAAATCCGCGGGCGTTGTAAACGACTTTATTATCCGTAACCCTGAAATTTGAGCTATCCTTCATACCGATGCCTACGCCGTAAGCGCCGTCTGCATTGCGCACGACATTGCGCCTGGCTATATTATCGCTTGAAAACATAAAAAATAATCCCACGCTATTGCCGTCGTAGTAGTTATCCTCTACGACGTTATGCCCGGAGTTCATAAAGTGCAGCGAATAACGACAGTTATGGCCTTTATTGCCCGCGACAAGATTGCCGTTAGAGAAGTAAAAAACGGTGTCGCGGACGTTGTGGACGTCGTTATTTAAAATTTTATTGGCATTGGAATACCAAAGCTTGATGCCGTCGCCTTTAAAACTCGTGCGGTAGGTATTGCTTGAAATTTCGTTGCCCTCGATCGTTACGTCATTTGCCTTGCTTAGCACGACGCCGTAAAGCACGTCTTTGATGAGATTATTTTTTATGATTACGCTGTTTACGTCGCTTACATTGATGCCCGCATCCTCGCTAAGATGCTCGAAGCCTCCATTTTGGATTGTTAAATTCTTGATTGTAACATGCGGAGAGCGGACGCGGATGACCGTTCCGTTGCGATCGCCTATGATCACGGCGGAGCGGTCTAGTCCGTCGATAGTAAGGGGTTTATCGATTAAAATATTGCCGTGGTACTCGCCCGCGGCTAGTTCGATAATATCGCCCGCTTTTGCGCTATCGATCGCGTCTTGAAGCTCGCCCGCGCCTAAGCTTAGCGCAAGCGAGAATGCTAGAAGCAAAAACCTCATCTATGCTCTCGTAGAAATTTTTTCTTAGATAGCAGTGCTAACGCCGATAGCAGTGATAGGGCTAGCATCAGCCAAAAGCCAAGAGCCGGATATGAATGGGTGGTAAAATGCGCTACGCTGCCGTCGCCAAATGCTGTAGGCATAAAAGGCTTTATTTTAAACGCGCCCCAGTCTTGCAGGTTATGCCCGAACCAATACAGCCAACCCACGTAGCAGCCGATGAAGATAAGCGGCGCAATGATCGGCAGGATCATAAGCAGAGTCTGCCCCTTGCCATCATAGTACAAAAACGCAAGCATACCGATCGTAGCGATTATGAGATAATACGGCGATAGCGAGTGCTCGAGCGTGCCGCCGCGCCAGACGGGATACATGCCGATATAGTGATTTAGGGTATTCATCTCGCCAACATCACCGCTAAAGCCGTCAACGTGGACGTAAAGCGGAATTCCATCGGGGAAGGCCTCTTTTGGATAGTTCGGCGCTTCGAGTGAAATTTTCCACACCGGTATGCTAGGAACTCCCACTTCAAATTTATGCTCCAGCATCGCGCCTAGATCGTTTTTAACATCACTAGGAATTAGGTGATTTTTATACGATGCTTTCGTATAAAAATTCCATATCGGTGCGGAGTATGCAGGCAGCTGCGAGACGCTGCTAACCTGCCCCGATACGATTTTGCCTTGGACTTTGAAAAATCCGATCGTAGGGATGGTAAAAGCGACCGTCATAATAAGCAGCGCTAAAATCGCGTAAATTTTATATTTTGGCATTTCATCTCCTTTAAATTCTCCCCCTTACGGGGGAGAGTGGGGCTAGTTAAGACCCGCGTTCTCATCGACCCATTTTAGGTATTCGATGATATCTTTGATCTCTTCGTCTTTCATATGCTGATTTGGCATGCGAAGGTTGAAGTAATTTATCATTGCCTTAACGTAGTCGTCTTCGTAGAATTTAGCAGGGTCTTTGATGAAATCGGCTACCCATTTCTCGCCGTTTTCATGGCGGAGTAGGACGCCTGTTAGATCAGGACCCGAGCTTACTTGACCGATGACGTGGCAGCCGTTGCAGCCTCCACGTAGGTAGGCCTTCTCGCCGTTAGATGCAGCCTCGCTCATAGGAGTGGAGAGCTCGCGGATCAGGTTGTTTTTAGCGCGAAGTCCGACATCTGCGGTTTTTACTAAATACTGCCAAACTTGACCTTCCCAAAGTATCGCGCCGTTCATATCGCCGGCTTTTACCGCGGCGTCTGCCTTGGCTTTGGTTTCAGGAATTTTGCCGTATTGATCCAGCGCGTCATCGACTAAAGCCTTGACCTTAGGATATTTCTCGTAGTTTTTCTCTTTTAAGAATTTAACGACTGATTGGATAACGTCGTCGGTGGCTTTATTTGTAGCTACTACCTTGTCGTATTCGGCTTTTAGAGCTTCTGGGCTAAGAGCTTTTAGCATAGACGCTTTAGCTGAAGTGTATTTTTTATTCGGATCTTTTACGTATAGATATCCAAACATCTCAAGGTGCAGTGCAGAGCAGAATTCCGTGCAGTAGAAAGGAAATACGCCCTCTTTATCTGCGATGAAATTTACGCTCGCAGTCTTACCCGGCTCAAGCGACATATGCAGATCGTAATCATCAACCGTAAAGCCATGAGTTTCGTCCTCGGCACGCTCTAAATTTGTCATATAGATCGTTACGTTATCGTCCTTATTAACCTCGATATGCTCAGGATTAATATGGCTGCGGATCGCTGTAGCATAGACTTTTACGTTTTTGCCGTCGCGCTCGATGCGCTCCTGACCCGCTAGCGTCATAGCAGGGTGTTGTTTGCCGGTGCGAGAGTTTGTTCCCATAGTATAGGTAGGTTTCGTATGAAGCTTGCTAGCTGCGATAGAAACTACGTCGTGTGGCTCGCCTAGACCGATAGGAAGATCGTAGAGCATCTCCATTTTAGGTCCTGTAATGTCGATCAACTGGTGATTTTGCGGATGAAGCGGTCCGATAGGATTAAATCTATCGATCGAAAGCTTATCTAGCGCGATTACGTATTTGCCGACAGGCTTTGAGGATTTGCCCTCCATAGAATCAAGGTGACCGATATTGTAGTGGACGTTGATCCTATCTAAAACCTTTAGCGTCTTGTAGTTCCATTTTACGATCTGGCTATCAACGTAAAGCGATGTATAGATTACGCCATCTTGCGAATCGAAGGTGTTATGCAAAGGTCCAAGACCAAGCTCTGCTTGTCCGTGAAGCGTCTTTTGCATATCTAGGATCGGAATTCCGTATGGATCCTTGCCTGCGTATTCTTTTTTATCAATTAGCTCTTTAATCTTTTTGAAATCATAAACGCTAGCGTGAGTATCTAGTTTACCGCCGATGATGATATAGCGGCCATCAGGGCTAACATCGACGCCGTGAGGAGATTTAGCCTCAGGGATCAAAAATAGCGCTCCCGCTTTTACGGCGGCATCTATCGTAACGATTCTGTGTCCGTTTACGACCTTATAGTTTTTGCTATCTTGAGCAAGTTTTTCTAGAATTTGCCAGTTATAAACGTGCAAGTAGTCAGTATCGTTGCGGCTCATACCGGCTTCCATCGGAGGCAGACCCTTTTCGATGCCGCCCGTGTACATTTCGGAGTTAAAGCTGTTGGTAAACGCCCAGCCAAAGCTCTCGCCCTTACCTGCGTCACTTAGATCTTGCATATATGGAGGAAGCTCTAGAGAAAAGGATTTATTTACGTCGATTTTGCCTTTGTCGTAGTCAAATTTCCATAGCGTTACCGCACCGCGATAGACTGCTTGATACTCCTCGATCGGGTGCCAGTCGTTATCAAAAGGGGCTGCGTATTGGCTGGTTTCGATGACGTATTCGGTATTAGGCGTTACGAAAGAGCCGCCGTGATCGCTTTTGATTACGGGATTTACGACTATTTGAGTAGTCTCGAAATCGGATAAATTTATAACCGCGATTCTTGGGTTTGCCTTATCGTTGATAAAGAGATAATCGCCCACATACTCGCCGTTTTTCTCGCTGAAATTTGGATGGTGAGTATCGCCCCAGTTGATCTCTTTGCCGTTAATGGAGCCCGATCTTAAGACCGCCTTGCTCTCCTCGTCAAAGCCGTATCCCTGCCAAGGCTCCGGGGTAAATACGCCGATATATTTGTAGATCCTCATCGACGGCACGCCGTAAACGAGCACTTGTCCGCTTTGACCGCTGGAGGAGAACACCATATAATCGTCCTTCCGACCGGTCGGCTGATAGGTCTTAGCCGCCGCCAAAACGTCTTTTTCGCTTAAATTTCGTTCTTTCATCACGCGCTCTAGGTCACTATCTGCGGCACACAGGGCGCTTGCGGCGAACAAAACCGAGCCCAAAAGCACGGGTTTGAAACTTTTTAACATACTAATCCTTTCTTAGAATTTTAAAATTTTACCTGATTTGCTGACTACGAGGATCGCATCCCCGTCTGCGTACATCGCTAAAAATTCGCTTTTTAAATCCACAACCTCCTTTAATCCTGCTTTTTGATTTTCGTAAATTTTATCTTTAGTAGCGATAAACTGCGTGCCGCGGGCGCACACGATGGATTTGATCCAAGAGCCCACGCTTTTGCGCTCGCCGCTTTTTAAATTTATAAAATCCCCCTCTATATCGCCTATAAATAGCGCCCCATCGCAGTCTGCAAGCGCAGTGGCGATAGAGTCGCTTAAATTTTTATCGCTAGCTTCGGCTGAAATTTCGCTTCGAGTTTTAAGCCCCTCGTCTTGAAATTTTGCGCCTTTGAATTCTAAGCTTTGAAATTCCGCGCTCTTTGCGCCGCTAGCTTTCGTTTCGTTTGGCTCGGAGACTTGCGCGCTTTTCGCATTATTAAATTCCGCATCTTTAAATTTCACGCTACCAAGCTCTCCCTGTACGGCGCGATTAGGCGCTGTATCGATGCCGCTAAATTTAATCGCAAAAAGATCTGCGCTAAAACAGGCTACGCCGCTCCAGCTTGCGACGCAAAGTCCGTTAGCGCCCAGGCTAACGGCATTGATCCTGCCGTAATGAAACGAAATTCCGCGCAGCCCATCGTGGATGGAATTTCTATTTAAAGATTGCCCGTTCGCGGTGGAATTCTCACCCAAGGCGTAGCCGCCATCCGCGCTGTTATCAGGGTCTTCGTCTAATCTTATTAGTTGATTCTTATCTACTACCGCGTAAATCGCGTCTTTTGTGGCATAGATCGCATCTATTTGGGCTGTGCCGCTACGTCCCGTCTTAAGCGTGCGTAAAAACTTTAGTCTATCGTTTAGCACCGCGATTTCGGCTCCGCCCCAAGCTAGATAAATTTTGCCGTTTTTAAAATTTAGAGCCGTAATTTCGTTATCGCTGTATTTTTGCGCGAACTCCACATCCCATTTAGCAGTATCAAACATCCTAAGCTCGCCGCCACTGCCGCATAAAAGCAGTCGGTGCGAGCTTGCGTCGAATGCGCCCAAACGCAGCGTGGCATTTAGATCAAAGCTACCTGCTGATGCCATCTGCGATAAACAAATCAAAAAGGCAATACAAAATTTTATAAAATTCATCTTAATCCGCTCTTTGCGAAATGATACTACCCCAAGGCTTAAAAATCGGTTTAAAGCTTGAGCTATAATGGAATTCTAAGTTTTCTTAAAAGTTGCGAAATTCTATGATATAAAAACAGCTCTAAGTGAAATTTTATTTCGCATTTCGTTATATAAATTCCGCTTTAAAATTATAATTTCAGTAAATTTTTATTTTGACAGATTTTTACAATTCGTAACGCTCCTTTAATTTTGTTTAAATAAAAAGTTAGTATAATCGCCAAAGTTTGTTTTAAATTTTACTGAAGGAGAAACTATGGAGTTTCTGACAAGTTTGTCTGAAAGCACTCAATTCTTTTTGCAGCTCATTATAGTCTTGGGCTGTTTGTTTTATGGTGCTAAAAAAGGCGGTATGGCGCTGGGAATTCTAGGCGGTATAGGCTTAGTGATCTTAGTGTTTGGATTTAGATTAGAGCCGGGTAAGCCGGCAGTGGACGTTATTTTAACTATCCTCGCAGTTGTCGTAGCAAGTGCAACGCTACAGGCAACGGGAGGGCTTGATGTAATGCTTCAAATAGCGGAGAAATTGCTTCGTAAGCATCCGAAGATGGTTTGTATCATCGCTCCAACTGTTGCGTGGACGCTTACAATCTTATGTGGAACCGGACACACCGTCTATACGCTGCTTCCGATCATCTATGACGTAGCTATTAAAAACGGAATTCGCCCTGAGCGTCCGATGGCTGCTTCTACGATCTCCTCGCAGCTTGCTATCATCGCTAGCCCTGTTTCGGTTGCCGGCGTTTCGATGGTTGCGATCTTGCTAGGTCAAGGCGTGCATATCGAGGGCTTTAGTACATATTTGGATCTGCTAAAACTCACTATCCCTTCTACTTTCATCGGTATGCTTGCGATCGGAACGTGGTCGATTTTTAGAGGTAAAGATCTAGATAAAGATCCGGAATTTCAAGAAAAGATCAAAGATCCAGAGCAGAAAAAATATATCTACGGCGAAAGCACGACATTGTTAGGTCAAAAGCTTCCTAGGATTAAGTGGGTTTGCATGTGGATATTCTTAGCCACTATTGCGCTAGTTGCGGTTTTAGGTTACGAAAAAAGCTTGCGCCCTGCGTGGACTAAAAATGTCCCTGGCAAATCCGTAGAGATCATCGTCGATAAAAAAACGGTCAAAAATATCACGATCAAAGATGGTCAGGTTATCTCCATGGTAGACGGCGGTAAGGTCGTCTCAAACGTCAAAGAGTCTAAAGCCAAAGATGCAACGAAATTTAATAGCGTCGAAATTTACGACAAAGATAAAAAGCTATCTCAAAGTATCGTCGCTCAAGACGGAAATGTAGTAATTACGACAGGCGATAAGAGCGAGAGTATCGCAAACGCAAGCATAGTCGTAAAAGATACTATGAAAAAGACCACAAATTTAAATATGGTCTTAACCATTCAAATTTTCATGCTCCTAGCGGCGTCCATCATGATGATTGTCTCGGGTATCAAAGCGGGTAATATCGCTAAAAACGAAATTTTTCATAGCGGTATGATCGCGCTCGTGGCGATCTATGGAATTTCATGGATGGCAGAGACTATGTTTACCGCTCATATCGAAATGCTTAAAGCGTCGCTAGGTAAGGTCGTTATGGCGTATCCGTGGACATATGTCATTGTTTCGCTGCTAATTAGTAAATTCCTTAACTCTCAAGCGGCGGCGGTTGCTACTTTCGTACCGCTAGCGGTTAGCATCGGTATCGATCCGGGTCTTATTATCGCGTTTGCACCTGCTTGCTACGGATACTATATCCTACCTACCTATCCGAGCGATCTTGCGGCGATCCAGTTCGACCGCTCCGGCACTACGCACATTGGTAAATTCGTCATCAACCACAGCTTCATTTTCCCTGGGCTAATAGGCGTTCTTACTTCATGCGCGATGGGCTTTATCTTCGCTCATATTTACGGCTATTTATAATAGTTGCGCTCGCGGGCATATGGCTCGCGAGCTTTAAATTTCAAACCCCAGTGGCTTTATAAAATTTTATAAAATTTTGAAATTTTAAATGCTCTAAATTTTTAAATTCTAAAGCTTTCTAAATTCCGTTCATAACCCGCTCTAGGCTAATTCGTTTTAAATAAAATTTACGTTATAATTCCGCCAAATTCCACACAGGAGGCAGATATGCAAATCCCTATCGCATACGGCAAAGATGATCATCTAAGTCTAGAGATAAACGAGAAAAATTTGCTCGGCGTTTTCGATCCAAACCCCGTGGCTAAATTTGACGAAACGGCGCTCATCGCAAAGGCTCTAGCAAATCCGATAAATCAAAAAAGCTTTGACGAGTTTATAGCAGGCGATGAAAAGATCGTAATCATCGTAAATGACGGCACGCGCCCTACTCCGACGGCAAAAGTTTTAAAGCAAATTTACCCAAAAATCCGCGAGAAAAATAAAATTTTCATCATCGCCACCGGTTGCCATAGAGAGGGCACTCTCGATGAGTACGAGATGATATTTGGCAAAGAAATTTATGCTGAAATCAGCGCCAAAAACGAAGTTCACGATCACGACTCCAAGCACGATGAGATGGTCTTTTTAGGCGAGAGCAAAAACGGCACGCAGATGTATCTAAACAAAATCGTAGCCAAAGCTAAAAAGGTAATCGTCATAGGCTCGGTCGAGCCGCACTATTTCGCGGGCTACACGGGCGGCAGAAAGGCCTTTTTGCCGGGCACCGCGTCGTACGAGAGCATCACGCAAAACCACAAGCTCGCACTAAGCTCCGACGCGCAGGCGCTGCGCCTAGAGGGCAACCCCGTGCACGAGGATATGATCGATGCGATGAAGGTGCTAGCGCACATCGACGTTTTTTCGATACAGACGGTGCTTGATAGCGAGCACGGCGTGTATTACGCGAGCGCGGGCGATTTGAACGATAGCTTTTACGACTGCGTGAAAAAGGCAGACGAGGTCTTTTGCGTAAATATCCCGCGCAAGGCCGATATCGTGATCTCGGTCGCGCCATATCCGATGGACGTCGATCTCTATCAGGCGCAAAAAGCCCTAGATAACGGCAAACTAGCACTCGCGCAGGATGGAATTTTAATCATGGTCGCAAAGTGCCGCACCGGCATCGGACCAAAGCCGTTTTTTGACCTGATGGCTTCCGCCGATACGCCCAAAAAGGTGCTCGAAAAGATCAGCGCTGGCTTTAAGCTCGGATATCACAAGGCCGCCAAGATGGCCGAAATCTCGCTCTGGGCGCAGACCTGGGCGGTGAGCGATCTAAGCGACGAGGAGATGCGAGCCGTGCATCTCAAACCATACCACGACATCCAAAAAGCCGTGGACGACGCACTCGCGCAAAAGGGCGCGGACGCTAAAATCATCATCCTGCCGTTTGGCTCGATGACGGTGCCTAAGGCTTAGGCTTGGCTAAAATTTTATATTACGACGCGAGCGCGGGCATCAGCGGCGATATGAATTTAGGCGCGCTGGTGGAGCTTGGCGTGGATTTTGGCTATCTTTGCGCCGAGCTTGAGAAGTTAAATTTAGCCGGCGAATTTAAGCTGGAGCGCAAAAGCGTGCTAAAAAACGGCATCGCCGCGACCAAAATCGACGTTGTGCCGCTAAAATCGCAGCCCCACGCGAGAAGCTACGCCGATATCAGGCAAATTTTAGAAAGTTCAAATTTAAGCCAGAGTTGCAAACAAAGAGCGGGCGCGATATTTCGCACGATCGCGCAGGCCGAAGCCAAAGTCCACGGCACGCAGATAGAGCGGGTGCATTTCCATGAGGTCGGCGCGATCGATAGCATCGCGGACGTTGCGGGCGCGGCGATCTGCCTTGAATATCTTTTTGAAAATTTAGGCGTCTCGCGCGTGCTAAGCTCCAAAATCGAGCTTGGCGGCGGCGTAGCGATCTGCGATCACGGCGCACTTAGCGTGCCTGCACCCGCCGTTTGCGAAATTTTAAAAGGCGTGCCGGTAAGTTTAGGGCGCGCAAATTTCGAGATGACTACGCCAACGGGAGCGGCGATTTTAAAGGCTTGTGCGGACGAGTTTGCGGACGGCGCGAGCTTTAAAATAGAAAAGATCGGCTACGGCGCGGGCAACAAAGATACCGCAGGCTTTGCAAACGTGCTTCGCACGATGATCTGCGAGGCGGATGAAAATTTGAACGATGAAAGCGGCGAGTCAAATTTAGACGTGCGAGCTGGCTACGGCGAGGTTTGCAAGCAAATTTTAATCTCTACCAACATCGACGATATGGACGCCGAGAGCTTTGCGCTTGCGTGCGAAATTTTGCGCGAAAACGGCGCACTGGACGTGTTTAGCCGCTCTATTTTTATGAAAAAGGGGCGCGCGGGCTTTGAGCTAAACGCGCTGTGCCGCAAGCAGGACGCGCAAAAATTAAAGGATCTGATATTTACGCACACGACGGCGATCGGCGTCCGCGAGGTAGAGGTTGTTAAAACCGAGCTAAAGCGCGAGTTTGTGCGGGTGCAGACGAAATTCGGCGAGATAGGGCTTAAAATTTCTGGCACCTGCCAAGCGCAAAAAGCAAAGCCCGAATTTGACGACTGCAAGACCGCAGCGCTCGCGCACGGCACGACGATAGAGCGGGTGCGAAAAGAGGCGCTGAAAATCTATGACGAAACTAGAAAAACTAAAGGCTGATCTGCGCGGACTGGGCGAACTCGCGGTCGCATTTAGCGGCGGTGCGGATAGCTCGCTGCTGCTGCGCGCGGCGCACGATGCGCTGGGGGAGCGTGCGATCGGCATAACGATCAGATCGCCCTACATGTCCTCTCGCGAGATTGCCGAAGCCGTGGAATTTGCCCGCACTTACGGCATCCGCCACGAAATTTTAGAGCTAGGCGTCGCGGAGGAGATCAAAAACAATCCCGAAAACCGCTGCTATCTGTGCAAAAAGGCAGTGTTTTCGCGACTGATCGAGCGCGCCCGTGAGCTTGGCTTTAGCCGCGTCGCAGACGGCACGAACCGAGACGATCTGGGCGAACACCGTCCGGGGCTCAAAGCCAAAGAGGAGCTTGGCGTACTCTCGCCGCTGATAAATTTAACCAAATCCGAAATCCGCGAGCTATCGCGCGAGCTGGGCTTACCTACCGCCGAAAAGCCCGGCTACGCGTGCTTGCTAACGCGCCTGCCGCACGGGCGCGAGATCGAGCTGAGCGAGTTAAATTTGATCGAAGCGGCGGAAAATCTGCTCATCGCAAGCGGCTACGCAAACGTCCGCGCGCGGTGCGACCGCAAAAATATAAAGCTGCAAATGCCCTTTTCTAGCATGCTGGACTTCCTAAACGACGCTAAATTTAAAAGCGTCGTTAGGCAGCTCATCTCGCTTGGCGCAGCGGATGTGACGCTCGATCTAAAGGGGCTTAGAGAGGATGTTTTGCATGAGAGAGGATGAAATTTTAGAGCTTTTCGCGGGGATAAAAAGCGGCCGCGTGAGCGAGCAAGAGGCGCTAAAATACCTGAAAAACTACCCCTACGAGGACGTGGGCTGCGCCAAGATCGACACTCAACGCGCCCTGCGAAACGGCGCGGGCGAGGTGATCTACGGCGAGGGCAAGACTGATGATGAAATTTTACGTATCGCTGGTGCGATCGGCGCGAGAGGGCAAAATATCCTAATCACGCGCACGAACGAGCGGGTTTTTGAGCGGGTGCGCAAAATCTTGCCGCAGGCCGAGTTTAACGCTCGCGGCCGCCTCATCAGCGTCAAATTTAGCAAGCCCGCGCTCACGCAAAGCTACATCGCGATAGTATCTGCCGGCACCGCCGACGGCGCGGTAGTGGAGGAGGCGTACGAAACGGCGCGATTTTTTGGCAACGACGCGCGTAAATTTAGCGACGCAGGCGTGGCCGGGCTGCATAGGCTGATCGCAAATTTAGAGCAGATACGCGGCGCAAAGGTCGTGATCGCAGTGGCGGGCATGGAGGGTGCGCTAGCTAGCGTGCTGGCGGGCCTTGTGAGCGTGCCGGTGATCGCAGTGCCCACCAGCGTGGGATACGGAGCGAGCTTTGGCGGGCTGGCGGCGCTGTTAGCGATGCTAAACAGCTGCGCAAACGGCGTGAGCGTCGTAAATATCGACAACGGATTCGGCGCCGCGTATAACGCGAGCCTGATAAATCATCTCTAAATTTACACCCGCCGCGCGGGTCAAATTTAACGGCTAAATTTAAAAGGAAAGCGTTGCGAGGGGAAAATTTAAGAGAGCAAAAGACTGGATCGAAGGGCGCGAAAAAGCTCGCGCAAAAGGCGCAAACAAGGCAAAGGACTCGAACGAGGCTAGCGTTTTTAGCCGCGGCAGTTCTGATTTTAGCGGTAGAAATTTACATCGCGATCTGCGTAAAGGGCGGCTTCGTGCGCCACTATGCGGGCGATGTTTTAGCCGTCATCTTGCTTTACGCGCTTGCTAGGGCTATTTTTAGCGCGCCGCCTTTAAATTTGCCGCTTAAAATTTTCGCGTTTGCGGCGGCTTTGGAGCTCGCGCAGTATTTTGGCGCGTTGCAAATTTTAGGCGTAGCAGAGCAGGTCGGCGAAATCAAACGTCCCACCGATCATTACTTTTAAAATTTTATTTTC
>CAJPSJ010000024.1 GCA_905373295.1 uncultured Campylobacter sp.
TACCGAACGAATTCTATAAAGGCGCGCTGCTTAGCGCTTCAAGCCTTACTGCGATTAAAATTTTCTACTTTTGGTTTTTGCGGATATATTTAGTTCCGTGGAGATTTTTCGGCCTATATGAAGCGAGAAAGCTCTTTTATGCGCACGTTATGGCGGCGCTTACCTTTTTGATTCTGTTTTTTCTAGCGAGTAAAATTTTTAACCCATTCCCGCGCTCGGTCATCATCATCGATGCGGCGATCTCGTTTATTTTAATCGGTGGGATTAGAATTTCAAAGCGGATGTTTTTAAGTGAGAAGAAAAATATCACGAATAACGAGCCTTGTATCGTCGTAGGCGCTACAAGCAAGACCTTTCACGTCCTAAAAGGTATGCGGCAAAAATATATCAACTACTACCCCGTAGGCGTCGTGGACGGACGGGCAGAGCTAGTAGGGACGTATTGCGAAAACTACGTCGTCAGAGCCAAGGGCGAAATTCCGCAGATGATCAAAGATAGCGGTGCCAAAACCGCGATCATCGCGCTGGCGCTGTATCCGGACGAGCTAAAGCAGCTCTACGACGAGCTTTTTGCGTACGGGCTAAAGGATATCAAGCTCTTTTCGCTTTTGGAGGATGAGAGCAAAAAGATCCGCGACGTATCGATCGAGGATCTGCTCGCGCGCAAGCCCAAAGACCTCGACACCAAGGCGATCGAAAATTTTATTAAAGACAAGATCGTGCTGGTAACGGGCGCAGGCGGCACGATAGGAAGCGAAATTTGCAAGCAGTGTTTGAAATTCGGCGCAAAGAGGCTCATTATGGTCGAGCACAGCGAGTTTAACCTCTATTCGATCAACGAAGCGACCGGCGCGGACGCGCGCAACGAGCTAAAGATGATAAACGTCGTTTATCGCCATGAGCTGGAGGAGGTTTTTGCAGAATTTCGTCCCGAGGTAGTCGTGCACGCAGCGGCGTATAAGCACGTGCCGCTATGCGAGTTTAATCCGCACCTAGCGGTCAAAAACAACATCATCGGCACTAAAAACGTAATCGATCTATCCAAAAAATATGGCGCGAAAAAGGTCGTTTTGATCTCGACCGATAAGGCGGTGCGACCGACGAACATTATGGGCACGACGAAGCGTATCTGCGAGCTTTACGCGCTAAATTCCAACGATGCGGCAAGCGACACGCAGATCGTCGCCGTCCGCTTCGGAAACGTGCTCGGCTCAAGCGGCAGCGTCATTCCTAAATTTAAACGCCAGATCGAAGCGAATGAGCCGCTTACCGTTACGCACCCCGAGATTACGAGATATTTTATGCTCGTTAGCGAGGCGTGTCAGCTTGTGCTTCAGGCAGCTTCCATCGCGCGAGGCGGCGAGCTTTTCGTGCTGGATATGGGCGAGCCCGTAAAGATTGCCGATCTTGCCAAGCGAATGTTGCAGCTTGCCGGTAAGGAGGAGCTTGGCATTAAATTTGTCGGTCTGCGTCCCGGCGAGAAGCTTTATGAGGAGCTTTTGATCGACGAAAACGACAAGAGCACGAAGTACCAGTCCATCTTCGTAACCCACTCCGCAAAATACGACCTACAAGAGCTAAGCTCGCAGATCGAGGAGCTTTCGGAGTGCGAGGACGCGCAGGTCGCGGATAAGCTAAAGCGCATCGTGCCCGAGTTTTCGCACCGATTAAACGATATGAAGGGCACGGCTTGATCGGCATCGTGGATTACGGCGCGGGCAATATCCAAAGCGTGATGAACGCACTTGGCTTCTGCGGCGCTAAATTTTGCCTTGCGCGCAGCCCCGAGGAGCTTTTGAGCTGCGATAAGGCCCTGCTTCCGGGCGTGGGCGCATTCGGCGAGGCGATGGATAAGCTTCGCGCAAGCGGTATGGACACCGCGATTAAAGAGTTCGTCGCAAGCGGCAGATATTTTTTAGGCATCTGTCTAGGGATGCAGCTTCTGTTTGAGCAAAGCGAGGAATTCGGCGCGCGCAGCGGGCTTGGAATTTTGCCTGGCCGCGTCGTAAAATTTGACAAAACGAAATTTAATATTCGGGGGGCGGAATCTGGGTCCGAGGATATGAAATTTAGAAAAAATACGAAATTTATATCGGGCGAGACGGAATTTAATTCAGACGGGGCAGAGCCTGGCGAGCGTAGCGGGCAAAATTTCGCTCGCGCCGAAAGCCTAAAGATCCCGCACGTCGGCTGGAACAGCGCGCAATTTATCAAGCGCTCGCCGATAAATGTGGGCTTAGGCGAGTTTGAGTATCTGTATTTCGTGCACTCCTACCACGTCCTTTGCGAGCGCGAGATCACGCTTGCGAGCACGTTTTACGGCTATGAGTTTGCAAGCGCGATTTGGCGCGAAAACGTATTTGCCTTTCAGCCGCATCCCGAAAAAAGCCACGATGCGGGCATAAAAATCATTAAAAATTTTACGGAGCTGTGATGGAGATTTTCCCTGCGATCGATCTGAAACAAGGATGCGCCGTGCGCCTTAGCAAGGGCGAGATGCAAAGTGCAAAAATTTATTCCAAGGACCCCTGCGAGCTAGCCAAAAAATTTGAAGCTCTCGGCGCTAAGTGGCTGCATTTAGTTGATCTCGACGGCGCATTTGCGGGCGAGGCGGTAAATTTCAAAGCGATCGAGCGGATCGTAAAAAGCACGCGTCTGCGCGTAGAAGTGGGCGGCGGCATCCGCGACGAAGCGCGCATAAAGCAGTATTTAAGCTTAGGCGTCGATAGATTTATCCTGGGCTCGGCGGCGCTAAAAAACCCGGATTTCGTAAGGGGGATGGCGAAGCTTTACCGCATCGTCGTGGGCATAGACGCAAAAGACGGGCTCGTAGCGACCGAGGGCTGGGCGGAGCTAAGCCGCGTAAAAGCGACCGATCTGGCGCGAAACTACGCGGACGCAGGCGTTTGCGCAATCATCTGCACCGACATATCGCGCGACGGGATGCTAAGCGGCGTGAACGTAGAATTTAGCCGCTCTATCGCGAAAGCTAGCGGCATCGACACTATCGCAAGCGGCGGCGTGAAAGATATGAACGACATAATCGCGCTAAAAAACGCAGGGCTCATCGCGGGCGTCATCGTCGGCAAGGCGTATTACGAGGGCACGCTCGATCTTAAAAAGGCGTTTGAGGCTCTATAAAAACGCCCGAGCGTAAGCAAAGTTTGAACTAAATTTTAGTAATATGCAAATTTTAAAATTTAAAGGCGATGTGAGGCGATGAAAGATTTTTTTTATGAGATGATCGTAAAAAGCGAGAATGCAAGTGAGCTTTTCAAGAGCTTTGCGTTTGAGCTCGGCGTTACCTGCGTCGAAGAACGCGGCGATCGTTTCATAATCCGCGACGAAGAGGATCTGCAAAATTTAAAATTTGCGTTTGAAGAGTTTAAAAAGGCGCTCGCGCGATCTCTTAATTTAGACGCCGATCTGCAGATCGAAATTTCAAAAAAGCAAAACAAAGACTGGCTCGACGAATATAAAAAAGGGGTCGCGCCCGTAGCGGTCGGCAAATTTTACGTCCGTCCGAGTTGGTGCAAAAGATCGCAAGATCCTGCGCTAATCGATCTGCTGATCGATCCTGCGTTGGCGTTCGGTTCAGGTCATCACGAAAGCACCAATATGTGCCTGGCGCTACTTAGCGAGCTTACTTGCGCGGGCATGAGTGCGCTTGACGTGGGCTGCGGCAGCGGAATTTTAAGTATCGCGATGAAAAAACTGGGCGCAAAGGTAAGCGCTTGCGATACCGACGAGCAGGCGGTGGCCGCTACGCAGCAAAACGCCGAAAAAAACGGCGTGCAGATCGATAAAATTTGGCTCGGCAGCGTTTCAAGCTTAAACGAGCAAAGTTCAAGCGCAGTCGCGCAGCCGCAGTTTGATCTCGTCGTCGCAAATATAATCGCCGACGTGATTTTGATCTTAAGCGCGGATCTGAAAAAAGCGCTAAAACCGGGCGGCAAGCTCGTGCTGTCTGGAATTTTAGAAAAATATAAAGATAGGATTGAGCAGGCCTTTTCGGATCTAAGCTTCATCTGTATGAAACAAGAAAACGAATGGCTCAGCTTCGTTTATGAAAGGAAAATATGAATAACAACCCAAATAATCAACCCCCTCAAAACGGCGGCGGAAACAATTTTTTTAATAAAAATCCGATCGGCGTTTTTATAATTTTCGCGCTTATTTTGATAGTCGTGTTTAAAGCGATATCCCCAAGCGGCGGATTTGATAGCGGTGGAGTGCTGGGCTCCGTTTCGGGCGAGAGTAGAAACGTAACTTACTCCGAGCTAAAATCGCAAATCAAAAACTCCCAAGTAAGCATGGTTTCCATCGGAAGCTCCACGATTAAAGCGCAAGTCGGCAACGTAATCTACACCGCCAAGCGCGTGGATGATCCCGAGTTAGTTCAAATTTTAGAATCGCGCAAAATTCCATACGGCGCGTATAACGAGAGCAATTTTTTGACCGATCTGCTCTTTAGCTGGGTCTTGCCGCTCGTGATTTTCTTTGGAATTTGGATGTTTTTAGCCAACCGCATGCAGCGCAATATGGGCGGCGGCGTGCTCGGCATCGGAAGCTCTAAAAACCTAGTAAGCGCCGAAAAGCCGAAGGTTAAATTTAGCGATGTCGCGGGCGTCGAAGAGGCGAAAGAGGAGGTTAAGGAGATCGTAGATTTCTTAAAAAACCCCGAGCGATATATAAGCCTCGGGGCTAAAATTCCAAAAGGCGTTCTTTTGGTGGGGCCTCCCGGCACGGGCAAGACGCTGCTAGCCAAAGCGGTCGCGGGCGAAGCGGACGTGCCGTTTTTTTCGGTATCGGGCTCGAGCTTTATAGAGATGTTCGTAGGCGTGGGCGCCAGCAGGGTGCGCGATCTGTTTGATAACGCTAAAAAACAGGCTCCTGCGATCGTTTTTATCGACGAGATCGACGCGATCGGTAAAAGCAGAACCGCAGGCGGTATCGGCGGGGGCAACGATGAGCGCGAGCAGACGCTAAATCAGCTGCTTGCCGAGATGGACGGCTTCGGCTCGGAATCAAGCCCGGTGATCGTCCTTGCGGCTACCAACCGCCCGGAGACGCTGGATGCGGCGCTTCTGCGTCCGGGCAGATTCGATAGGCAGGTTTTGGTCGATAGGCCCGATTTTGACGGCAGAATGGCGATTTTGAAGGTGCATATGCGCGATGTTAAATTTGCCCGCGACATCGATATCGAAGAGATCGCGCGACTTACCGTGGGCTTTGCGGGAGCCGATCTTGCAAACATCATCAACGAAGCCGCGCTTTTAGCTGGTCGCGAGGCAAAGGCGGAGGTCGAGCAAAAAGACCTGCTCGAAGCGATCGAGCGCGTCGGTATCGGACTGGCTAAAAAATCGCGCCGCGTAAGCCCGATCGAAAAGCGGATCGTCGCCTACCATGAAAGCGGTCATGCGCTCATCGCCGAGCTTACCAAAGGCGCGATGCCGGTATCGAAGGTAACTATCGTACCGCGCGGATTGAGCGCCGCGGGATACACGCTAAATTCGCCGTTTGAAAATAGATACCTGCACCAGCGCCATGAAATTTTTGCAGAGATCGATACGTTTTTGGCGGGGCGCGCGGCGGAGGACGTGTTTTTAGGCGAGATCACCGACGGCGCGGGCAACGACCTGCAGCGCGCTACCGATATGCTTAAATTTATGGCCACTCAGGTCGGAATGACTGAAGCTCTTGGGCTTGCGGTGCTCGAAAAGCAGCAGTATTCCTTCCTAAACGGCGGACAGAGCATCAAGGATTACAGCGAGGTAACGGCGGTTAAGATCGACGAATATGTCCGCAAGACGCTGGACGAGCGCTACGCGGCGGTAAAAGAGACGCTAAGAACCTATGCTCCGGCGATTGAAGAGATGGTGAAGGCGCTGTATGAGAAGGAGACGGTCTCCGGAGAGCAGATCGTAGAGATTATCTCTAAATTTGAAAAAGATAACGGCATGCCTACCCGTCTGGTGCGAAATTTAGGCGCTAACGATGATATCGAAAGCGCAAAGAGCGAGGCTTAAATTTAAAGCCTCGCGCAGGGCAAGAACTTAGCGCTAAATTTTAAGAAGGTCGCGCTAAAATGCTTTACGCGCGATTCGCGGCACCGAATGAAAAGCGGTGCAAAAATAAAATTTAAAGAGTAAGAGATGGAAGAGGAAAAGGGAAAATTGATCTACATATTGCCGAATTTTTTCACGGCGGCAAGTGCTTTTTTGGCGGTTATCAGCATAATTTCTACGATCAAGGGCAACTTCAGCGCTGCGATCTTTTATATCATTTTATCCTTGATCTGCGACGGGCTTGACGGCCGCGTGGCGAGGCTAACACATGCGACATCGAAATTCGGTGTGGAGTTCGATAGCCTTGCGGATATCGTTGCTTTCGGCGTCGCGCCGGCGCTGCTATTTTACTGTGCGGTCGGGCATGATTACGGCAAGGTCGGCTCTCTCGTAGCTGCGCTTTACGTGGTTTTCGGCGCGATCAGACTGGCGCGATTCAACGTTACTACGGGCACCTATGAACCTAGCGTTTTTATCGGGCTGCCGATTCCTACGGCTGCGATCACGATGGCGTTTTGGATCGGAATTTATTTAAAATATGAGCTCTCCAAAGGATTTGGCGTATTTTTGATCATCGCAATGGCGGCGCTATCGTTTTTAATGGTCAGCAATATCCGCTTTCCGAGCTTTAAAAAGATTAGCCTAAAGCGCCCCAACGCGATTAAAATTTTAGTGCTTCTAATCGTCGTATTTTTCTCGCTTTTATATCTTTTCAGGCTGGAATTCCCTGCGGTGCTCACTTTGGTTTATATCGTTTACGGTTTGGTTCGCGGAGCTTTAAATTTAAGCGCGGCTAAATTTCATAAAAAAGACAAACCCGAGGAAACGGCGAAATAATCTCAGATATGTTTATCGCCGCGATTGTTTTAAGCTTGCGCGGCTATAATTTCGCCAAATTTTAACGCTTTGAAAGGACAAGCAATGGACAAAAATAAAATCATAATCTTCGATACGACGCTTCGTGACGGCGAGCAAAGCCCCGGAGCGTCGATGAATACGGACGAAAAGATCCATCTTGCGTTGCAGCTTGAAAAGCTGGGCGTAGATGTTATCGAGGCTGGCTTTGCGGCGGCGAGCCCCGGGGACTTTGACGCGATAGAAAAGATCGCGGGTGCCGTTAGCAAGGCTCGCGTATGCTCTCTTGCGCGCGCTTTAGAAAAAGATATCAAAGCCGCCGGCGAAGCGGTAAAGGGCGCGAAGCTCGGGCGTATCCACACCTTCATCGCCACAAGCCCGATTCATATGGAATTTAAGCTTAAAATGCAGCCGCAAGAGGTCATAAAGCGCGCCGTAGAGTCTGTGCAATACGCTAGAAGCCTATGCGATGACGTGGAGTTTAGCTGCGAGGATGCGTGCAGAAGCGATATGGGTTTTTTAAAAGAGATCTGCGACGCTGCGATAAACGCCGGAGCCTCCACCATAAATATCCCTGATACGGTGGGTTATCTCTATCCGGATGAGATCACCGCCCGAATAGGTGAAATCGTTAAGCTTATCGGCGAGCGCGCCGTAGTTTCGGTGCACAATCACAATGATTTGGGAATGGCTACCGTAAATTCCTTAGCCGCTATTTTAGCAGGAGCCAGACAGGTCGAGTGCACAATAAACGGCATCGGCGAGCGCGCAGGCAATGCGGCGCTAGAGGAGATCGTAATGGCGATAAAGACGCGCAGGGATAAATTTGCGCCGCTTTATACCGATATAAATTTGAAAGAAATTTATCCATCCAGCCGCCTAGTCGCGAGCATTACCGGCATCGAGCCGCAGCCTAATAAAGCGATCGTGGGTAAAAACGCCTTTGCGCATGAAAGCGGCATCCACCAAGACGGCGTGTTAAAACACAAAGAAACTTACGAAATAATGCACGCCGAGGATATTGGGCTTGATAAAAACTCGCTCGTACTGGGCAAACACAGCGGCCGTCACGCCTTTAAAGATAAGCTGGTATCTTTGGGCTATGAGCTTAGTAATGAGCAGATTGAGATCGCGTTTAATAAATTTAAAGCGCTTGCAGATAGCAAAAAGGACGTTTTCGACGAGGATATCAGAGAGCTCGTAAACGACGAGTTTGTGGGAGCCGAAAAGACCTACGAAGTGCTGGTTTTAAGCTCCAATAGCTGCAACAAAGGACACGCTAGCACCGCGCTTACGCTAAGGTATAAGGATGAAATTTTAAGCGATAGCGCGCTTGGAAACGGCGGCGTGGATGCGATATTTAAGGCGATAGATCGTATCAGCGGTATCAGCGGTAGCTTGAAAGAATATCAAGTAAAAGCGGTCTCGCAGGGCAAAGACGCGCTGGCAAAAGTAACCGTCAAGGTGGAATTTGCGGGCGAGGGCGCCATCATCGGCAGAGGGCTTGACGTAGATACGATGCTGGCGTCTGCGAAGGCCTACGTTGCGGCGCTAAATACATATCTGGACGCTAAGCGCTAAGATATCGGCGTGCTCGGCGGGATTTGCTAAATTTAACGCAAATTCCGCCAGATTAAACAAATCAAAAGCAAAATTTTAATAATATTTCACACTTAAGACGATGGAGTAGGGGTATTGAGCCGAAACTCGTTTTAAAATTTATTTATGGAGACTTTTATGAAAAAAATTCTTGTGTTGTTATTTGCGCTTTGCGGCGCGGCTTTTGCTAGCGAGCAGCTAAGTGCTTACACTCAGATCGTTTCTTATTCTGCGATCACAGTCGGTATCGTTTTAGGCCTAGCTGCCTTCGGTGGCGCTATGGGTATGGGAAATGCCGCTAACGCGACAATTACCGGTATTGCTAGAAACCCGAGCGTAGCTAGTAAGCTATCGACTACGATGTATATTTCGCTTGCGATGATCGAAGCGCAGGTTATCTACGCGCTAGTTATTGCTTTCATCTTGCTTTTTGCAAACCCTTTCGTAACAGAAGGTCTTGCGGCTGCCGCAAAATAATCCTAAGCCCGAGAAATCGGGCTTTAAACTTATATAATTCAAGGCTTAAGATCAAGCTTTAAAAATTTATGCGACCGTGGTGGAATTGGTAGACACGCTATCTTGAGGGGGTAGTGCCGCAAGGTGTACGAGTTCAAATCTCGTCGGTCGCACCACGAAATTTTATCTACTTTAAGTCTCTTTTAATATAAGAGCCCGGGGATAAAAAATCATTAGTAAATTTTAACATCTCTCTTAAACTCATCTTTTTGATTTTCAATAAATTTAACGTAACGATTAAAAACCATCTCCGTGCTACTATGACCCAAAAGCCTTGAAAGCTCATAAGGACTAATATCAGTGTTTTTTAGAATATTAGTCGCATATGTATGGCGCATAACATATAGCTTACGATACGGAATTCCCAAAGACTTAAGTAAAGGCTTCCAACAATAGCGAGTAAATGAAAAATCGGTGTTATAAGGCTCGCAATATTGATTGACAAATAGGTAAGCAGTAAAAGTGAGACGACAATAGCACCATAAATCATAATATAAAGCATCGACTATAGGCACTTGCCTTATACTACCTGCAGTTTTAGGACTATTCTCGCCGAATTTTGACCTAGAAAGCTCAACGTTTATAAGCTTTTTCTTAAAATCGATATTTTCCTTTTTAAGAGCTAGAATTTCGCCCGTGCGCATACCTGTGTAAAAGCCAATTTTTAAAAACATTTGAAACTTTGAACTATAAGCCTTTGAAGCTTCTAAAATACGATTAACTTCAGTATCGGTAAAAGGCTGAATTTTAGGCTTGACAAGGTTAAAATTCCGTATATAATCAATCGGATTATTTCTAATAAACTCATCATACTTAGCAAGCTGAAAAATTTGATTTAAGCAGCTTTTATAATCCCTTAGAGTTTTGGCACTCACTTCCTTATTCATCTGAGAAAACCATAGCTTAAGCTCGCTAGCCTTAATACTCTCAATCTCTCTATCGTATAAAAAATTTAGCCTTTTAGTAACGATACTTTCATACTTAAAGATAGTAGAGGGTTTCCAGCTATTAGAGCCTATTTGCAAAAATAGATCAGCAAAATATTTAAATTTCATCACTTACTCTTTTAAAACGGATACGGCATAACGCCGTTATTGGAATACTTGAATTCTAGCTCCCTGATATCCTCTAAAGCGTGCTCGGTAAAATATCTGATATGATTTTTATATCTCTGCAGAAACCCACGCTCAATCATCTCATTCTCAAGCATAGCGTAATCTTGAACGCTTAAAATATCATCGGTCATTTCGTTTTGATTGTCGCGCCAGTATAATTTTAAACGCTCGTCGCTCATATCTTTCCAAGCGGTACGGAATATCTTGTATGGATTATAATAAACTGGCTTAATACCGCTATTATAGAAAGATTGAACCGATTTAAGCTCGTGAGATTGGATTTTACCGCAAGGATTAAAAACTTGTATCTTTTTCTTAACCCATAAATTCCCAAAATCGTTATCATAAATTAAAACAGGCTTTTTACTATCGGTGTCGCAAAGCACCGTAAGCAAACCCAAACTATAATTTTTAGTAAGCTCAATAAGACTAAATTTACCACCTACCTTGCGATAAATTTCAAGACTGATAAAAGTCTTTGACATAGTCACACGACGAATACGATGCTTTAGATACCAAAACGAAATATCGCTTAAATTTTCGATAGACGGATTATCTCGCAGATCGTCCAAGGTTTTAAAAATATATTTCATAATATAGCCTGTAGCGTTACGGATATCCGTCTCAATCCTATTTTCATCAGAGATAAAACGCCTTTTTATAGCGTGTATTACGCGTTCTTTAAAACTACTAGGAATAAAAAGCAATAAATTTAAATGACAAGTGCCGTCTTTATGAGGCTCTTTCGTAGTGATATAACACCTATCATCGATAGAAATTTCACGCATAACAACAGAATTCATAATACTACGAATAAGCATTTGAAGCCGATGAGCCCCCGAACAAACACTATGCTCCTCATCATCGATAAAATTTTCATTACGCACGAGTCTATATCCGCCGTTTTTAAGCTTTATAGACCTTTTACAATGATAGGTGCTAGGAAGCGTAAAAACGCAAAATATAGGCTCTAAATTACGATCAGAAGCATATTGCTCCATAGACGAAACGCGGGTATTAAGCTCCGCGATATAACGCGCAGGATTATGCCAAGAGCTAAAATAAAACGACGACAACGGCAAGGCAACATCATCAAACGAAACAAAATTCTCATCGAGAAATTTCTGCTGGAGCTTTAAACGCTCCGAAAGAAAAATTTTATCTTTTTTAGTTATACCATACATTATCAAAATCCCTAAAATATGAAAGCTACACATATCTATTATATTTAGTCAAGAGGCACGCCTTCGCTCGGCGCGGGGCGCCTCGCTAGGCGTGCACCCGCCTCATTAAAACGCTTCGATTGTAAGCGTAATAACGGACTTCTGGACAACCTTTTGTTTGATTGAAAACAAGTACTGAATAATCGGGATATCTTTTAAAAGCGGAATACCATTGCGATACTCGTAAGCCGTTTCTTTATTGATTCCACTTAATACTAAAATTTCACCTTTGTTAATTGAATAACTTGATTTTAGCTCTTTTTTGGACGTTTGAGGCGTCAAAGTTGTTTCATCTAAAATGTCCTCAACGACAAGATCTAAATCAAAATCAATATGGTCTTTTAATATAGTTGGAGTAATAGAAACTTTTAAGCCTACATCGCGATAATCATAAGTGTTTTGCGTGGTAGTAGAAGCATTAGAATAGGTAGAAGTATTTTTAAGATAAGGAATATTCCTAACAGATGAGAAATAAACGGGAGTGCCATTTTTGGCAACTAAATAAGGCGATTGCTTAACGGAAGTAACATCATTTTTAACAAGTAAATTTAAAACTCCATAAAATCCTTTTTTCTTATCTCTGACAACGTTGGTTTCGGCAGTGTAAGGCATAGTAATAAGATTTACAAAATAATTAAAATCAGCGCGAGTTACGACATCGGCAAGAGAATTTAGATTTGTGCCTATATTTTCGGCATTATTGAGATTAGTTTCTAAAATAGTAAGCTTAAAATTTACCTGCTCGAGCCTTTTATCAGAGCGCTGCGCGAAGTCAATAATATCGTTATAATCATCGTCATTAGCCTTAAAAACAACAGAATTAGTAGATTTTATATATTCTACATTAGAAGCAGTGGAGTTTAAATCGTTTGAATCAGTAGTCGATTTAATAATCTTGGATACATCGTCAAAGGTATTATTCTTAAGCTCCAAATAGCGAAGCTTAGCTTTAGGGGTTAAAGTGCCGTTATTATCAAAAGCTTTATTTTCTACGTAGTAAAAATCACTATTTCGCACGAGTCTTAAACCTTTAACTTCTATCGCTTTACGAAAAAGAGATATAGAAATTTTAGTTTGTTTATTGGTGTAAAAATAGAAATCATTAGGATTAATATCGTCAGATATAAGAATATCGATGTTTGAATTTACGCTAGCGAGATTAGCAAATTCTAATAAATTTAACTTAACCTCACTTGCTAAAAGCAGATTTAACGACAGAACTAGTGCTAAAAGAATCCTTTTCATTTTTCACTTCCTTTTTTAAATTTTCAAAAATAGGCTTATCAAAATAAGCATAAATTTCTAAAAAGCCTTTAGTATCGCTTTTGTATTCGATATAAATAGGCTCAACTTGAGAGATCATAAGCGAAAAGTATTTATAAGTGAAAGGAGCATAACCATCTATCACGCAATCAGTGTATATGCACCTTATAAAATATGAATACTGAATTTGAGCCATAGAAACATTTTTATCAACCGAAACCCCAGTATTTGCATAAATTTGTTTAACAGCCCTACAATGTATCAAAAGCGTGATATAGTCGTCGGCGGCGGTG
>CAJPSJ010000025.1 GCA_905373295.1 uncultured Campylobacter sp.
GTAGTGTATTTGAGGCTAAATCCGAGAGCTCATATATTCCTTTAAAAAATATTTATATGAATCAGAAATTATCTTATATTTTTGATTATATGCATGATTATGTACATAAAAATACAGTATCCGATAAAGATTTTTACTTTTTTAACTTGCCGATAATGTATCTTTTAAATGATAAAATTCCACCATATAATCTAGTAACACAATGGTTTGATGTAACCCCAACAAGGCTGATTAAGCAAGAATATATTGATTTTACAAACAGGCCAACCGAGAATATCGTTTTATATCAATATTACAAGAAGGCGTTTGATATAAACAAAAGACTCTTGAGAAAAGATGATTTTATTCAAGAAGATTTTTATAACTCTATGAATGAATGGGTAAAACAAAGTAGATATAAATTTATAAAATCATTTGTAGTACCCAATAGTTTGATGTTTAATAATGCATATAAAAATTTAAATATTCAAATAGATGTAATAATTCAAAACAGTAAATTTTTCGGTCAAAGTTATGAAAAATTTTATATATGGCTCCAGGGGGAAAATTTGAATCTTATGCGAATCACTAGAGATGGAGCCGCCTTACAAGATATTAATGATGTAATTAGAAATTCCGATATAGTAACCTTGAGTGGCAATGCAGCTCATATAATGGAAGTTTTGCCTCAACTTGGGGTTGAGCCGATTGGTGCGGCAAATTTTAATACCATAAATATTTATAGACGAAATGAATAGGCATGATTAAACAGCAAGCCGTCAAATTTCTTCTCGTAGGCATTCTAAATACCGCCTTTGGATATGGACTATTTTCATTATTCATTTACGTTGGGCTTCACTATTCACTAGCGGTACTACTGTCTACGATATTTGGCGTATTATTTAACTTTAAAACCATAGGCAAGCTCGTATTTGGCAGTAGCGATAACCGCTTAATTTTTAGATTTATTTTGGTTTATGTTATAACATATCTTTTAAACATATTCTTTTTGTGGCTTTTCAAGCGGCTTGGATTTGATAATATGTATTTAAACGGCTTCGTGCTTTTGATCCCGTTAGCTATGGTATCATTTTTGTTAAATAAATTTTTTGTCTTTAGGAGATGATATGAAAAAGATCAGTATAGTTACCGCCTGCTTTAATGAGGAGGAGAACGTAGAGGAGGTCTATGCGCGCGTAAAAAAAGTTATGGGAGGGTTTTCGGAGTATGCCTACGAGCATATATTTATCGATAATGCTTCTACCGACAAAACGGTTGAAATTTTAAAACGCCTCGCAAAGGAGGATAAAAATTTAAAGATAATCGTAAATTCCAGAAATTTTGGCCATATCAAATCACCAACTTATGCGCTTTTGGGTGCAGATGGAGATGCCGTTATCTCTATCGTAGCCGATTTGCAAGATCCGCCCGAGATGATTGCACAGTTTATAGAAAAATGGCAAGAGGGCAACGACTTGGTTTTGGCTATTAAGCGAGATAGCGAGGAGCGTGGCATGATGTTTAAAATCAGAGAGTGCTATTACGAACTCCTATCAAAGCTATCTGAGATCGAGATTTTTAAGAATTTTACCGGCTTTGGACTTTTTGATAAAAAGGTCATCGCGGCTCTTAGGCAGATGCATGATCCATATCCGTTTTTTCGAGGAATGCTCGCGGAGGCGGGCTATAAGGTAGCTAAAATCCCTTACGATCAACCGGTAAGGATTAAAGGAGTTACCAAAAATAACTTCTACACGCTTTATGATATGGGAATACTAGGTATAATCTGCAATTCCAAAGTACCGCTTAGGCTCGCGACTTTTATAGGAATGATAATGGGCATTTTAAGCATAATAGTGGGACTTGTGTATTTTATCCTGAAACTCATATATTGGAACGAAATGAGTGTGGGTATCGCGCCTCTTATCATACTTTTTTCGTTCGTTTCATCTGGAATTTTATTTTTTATCGGTATAATAGGCGAATATATCGGGGCAATTTATACACAAGTGTTGAATCGCCCATTGGTATTTGAAAAAGAAAGAGTAAATTTTGATTAAAGGGAGCTTTGATGAAAGTTTTAATACTAGCGGGAGGTTTCGGTACTAGGCTTGCCGAGGAGACTAGCATTAGACCAAAGCCAATGGTAGAGATCGGCGAAAAACCGATTTTATGGCATATTATGAAAATTTATAGTTTGTACGGATTTAACGAATTCGTCATTCTACTTGGTTATAAAGGCTACTATATCAAAGAATATTTTGCCAATTATTTTTTACATCAAAGCGATATGACTATAGATTTGAAAAATGGCAAAATGGAGGTTTTGAGCAATTTTAGTGAGCCTTGGAGCGTTACGCTGTTAAATACCGGACTAAACACTATGACTGGCGGTCGTATTAAGCGGGCTCAGAGCATAGTGGGAGACGAACCATTTTTGCTTACTTATGGAGATGGTGTTAGTGATATAGATATCCACGAGCTTGTAAAATTTCATAAGTCTCATGGCAAAGCGCTTACGATGACTTCCGTTCAACCGGAAGGTCGTTTTGGGGCACTAAATATAGATGACGAAAGTCGCGTGCATGAGTTTAAGGAAAAACCAAAAGGAGACGGCAATTGGATCAATGCGGGTTTCTTTGTATGCGAGCCCAAGGTTTTTGACTATATTACGAATGGAGATGCGACTATATTCGAGCAAGAGCCGCTTATGAATTTGGCCCACGACGGTGAAATTTTAGCGTATAAACATAGCGGCTTTTGGAAGCCGATGGATACGCTTAGAGATAAGCTTGAGTTAAATAAAATTTGGGATAGCGGTAACGCTCCGTGGAAAAAATGGTAGCGATGCGAGATATGCAGGGTCTATACTCCGGAATTTATAAGGGCAAAACTATTTTGCTTACCGGACATACCGGCTTTAAGGGCTCGTGGCTTAGTCTGTGGCTGGAGCGCATGGGTGCGAAAGTGATAGGCTATTCGCTTCCGGCGCCTACAGAGCCAAATCATATAGGACTTTTAAATTTAAATATCGTCCAGATAATGGGCGACATACAAGATCTTGTCAAATTAGACGAAGCATTTGCGACTTATAAACCCGACATAGTATTTCACTTTGCCGCTCAGGCGCTGGTGCGCCCATCTTATGCCGATCCCATCACAACCTACGAAACCAATGTCATCGGTACGTTGAAAGTATTTGAAGCTTGTAGAAAGGCGGGCGTTCGCGCGATCGTGAATATCACCAGCGACAAGGCTTACGAAAATAAAGAGTGGGTTTGGGGATATCGCGAAAGCGATCCCATGGGCGGGTATGATCCATATAGCTCGTCGAAAGGCTGCGCGGATCTTCTAGCTAGTTCATATCGAAACTCCTTTTTTAATGAAAAAGATTACGGCACGAAGCATCAAACGCTGCTTGCTACGTGTCGCGCAGGTAACGTTATAGGCGGTGGAGACTGGGCGCAAGACAGATTGATTTGCGATGTTATGCGCGCAGCAGCTAAAAATGAAGCGGTAACGATCCGCAATCCGCATGCGACACGCCCTTGGCAGCACGTGCTTGAGCCGCTTAGCGGCTATTTGCTCGTGGGGCAAAAGTTGCTTGAAGGGCGAAAGGAATTCGGCGGCGCATGGAATTTCGGTCCTAGCGATGATGGCGCGATTAGGGTGCTTGATGTACTAAAAAGCGCCAAGCGATATTGGGATAAGATAGAATTTCAAATCAATTCCGACATAAACCAGCCTCATGAGGCAAATTTATTGAAGCTTGATTGCTCTAAAGCACATGCGCTGCTTGGCTGGAAGCCCGTTTGGGATAGCGAAACGGCATTTGAAAAAACTGTAAAATGGTATAAAAATTTCTACGAAAACGGCACAATCGATACCGAGCAAAATTTAAACGACTACGTAAAAGAGATGATGCGATGATAAAAGTTAGCGATTTTATAGCAAAATTTATAGCCGAACACGAAGATACTGCAAAGACCGTATTTATGGTCTCAGGCGGCGGCAATATGCACCTGATAGATTCGCTTGGCAAAAATGAAAATTTAGAGTATGTCTGTAACCATCACGAACAGGCTTGCGCGATAGCCGCAGAGGGATATGCGCGCGTCTCAAATAAGATTGGTATCGCGTATGTTACCACAGGCCCCGGCGGAACGAATGCGATTACCGGCGTTTACGGTGCCTGGGTGGATTCGATCCCTACGATGATCATATCGGGGCAAGTGAAATTTCAGACGACCATTGCTTCGCAACCCGAGTTAAATTTACGTCAGCTCGGCGATCAAGAGGTTAATATCGTTGATATTGTAAGACCTATCACAAAATACGCCGTAATGATAACGGATAAAAATAGCATAAAATTTCATCTGCAAAAAGCTGTTTATGAGGCTAAACACGGCAGACCAGGGCCCGTATGGCTAGACGTGCCGTTAGACATACAAGGCGCGATGGTGGACGAAGCGGATCTGGTAGAATTTGAAATCCCCGGAGAGCCAAAATTCGACACAAAAATCCCGCAGGTTCTAGATGCGTTAAAGGTTGCGAAGCGCCCCGTAATTATTGTGGGTAACGGAGTGAGGTTATCCAATGCAAAAGATGATTTTAGAGCCTTGATTGACGAGTTAAAAATCCCTGTTTTGACTGCTATTTCAGGAGTTGATTTAATAGAAACTTCAAATAAGTATTTTTTTGGTAGACCGGGAATTTTAGGTGAGAGGGCCGGAAATTTTGTAATTCAAAATAGCGATTTGGTAATAGTATTAGGTACAAGATTAAATCTTAGAATTTTGAGCTTTAATTGGGAATTTTTTGCGCGAGAAGCCAAAAAAATTATGATTGATATAGATGAAAACGAACTTAATAAAAAAACTTTTATTCCGGATATAAAAATTAAATCCGATGCAAAGGTTTTTATAAATGATCTTAGAGAAAAAGCTAGAGATTTAAATCTAGAAATTGGAGACTGGCTTAAATATTGTAATAGAATAAAAATGAAATACCCTGTTTTTGATAAGTCCGTACTGAAAGAGAAGAATTATGTCAGTTCATATTATTTTCCAAGATTACTTTCGGAGAAATTACCAAAAAATTCTCTCTTGCTTACCGGTAATGGCATAGCATATACATCAACATTTCAGAGCTATCCGGTACGAGCGGGTGATAGGCTTTTTGCAAATGTCGGATGTGCTTCTATGGGCTATGATTTGCCGGCACTAATTGGTGCATGCGTAGCAAATAATAAAAGACAAACTATATGCTTAACCGGTGATGGAAGCATTCAGATGAATATCCAGGAATTGCAAACTATTATCCATTATCGGCTTCCCGTTAAAATTTTTATGTATAACAATAATGGATACCTCTCTATACGCATAACTCAACATAATTATTTCAATAACAATTTTGTCGGCGAAAGTCCTATAAGTGGTGTAAGTATACCGGATATGAAGGCGCTCGCTAAAATTTATGGCTTTAAAGTATTTCAAATTAAAAATAATGATGATGCCAATGCAAAAATAGATGAAATTTTATCATGCGAGGGACCGGTGTTTTGTGAAGTGATGCTGCCGCCGAATGAAGCCATAGGACCAAAAGTTGCATCTATGAGGCTCCGGGATGGGACTATGATATCAAAACCGCTGGAGGATCTTGCCCCATTTTTACCTCGAGATGAATTTTATAAAAATATGATAGTAAAGCCTTTGGATTGATATGAGATTTTTATTTTTGGACTTTGATGGCGTCCTTTTTGATACTGTACGTGAAGCCTATGAAGTTTGTAGATCTACACCAAGTTTTTTAAGGCAAAAATTTGATGAAAAGCAATATGCTGAATTTTTAAAATTCAGACCTATTGTGGGTCCGGCATGGAATTATTATTTCGTTATGACAGCTATAACTAATAACAATAAAGAACTTTTAGCTTTTGATTATAACGATGAAGCTAAAAAATTTGAAAAAGACTTTTTTGAGACTCGTAAAAAGTTAAAAGCAAATAACTATGAAAATTGGTTGGCTTTGAATAGGCCATATCCGTTTTTATTGGAGCTATCAAATATGAAACTGAATCGGCAGACTTTTATTGTAACTACTAAAGATAGTAAAACTGTATTGGATTTAGCCAAAAGATTTAATATTCAATTTATAGATAACGATAATATATTGGGAACAGATATATTTGCTAAATTTAATTCAAAAGCTAATATAATAAATTCAATTTTAAAAGATGGCCATAGCGGGATTTTTATAGATGATTCAGAAATGCATTTAAAAAAATGTGAGCACATAAAAGGACTTAAGCTATTACAGCCTGATTGGGGATATGTAGAGAGGAATAGTAAGTATATAGGTGATATTAAAATGATATTAAGCGTATTGGAGGAAGAGGTATGAATATAAATGAATTTGAGATGATAGACGTACTTAAAAGGCTTAAAAACGAATATGGCGTATTTGAGTTAAAGGCCGAGTTTGAAGCCGAGGGAAGTCGTATGGAGGAGATGATGCGTTTGCGAGATATTGCCAATCGAGCAGATTTGCCTATCATCTTAAAGATCGGTGGAGCTGAGGCGGTTACGGATATTTATAATGGTATCATTTTGGGCGTAGAGGGGCTTATTGCGCCTATGGTAGAAACCCCGTATGCTGTTTATAAATATCTAGGAGTTATAGAAAATTTGATAAATCCAGACAACCGAGATTATATAGATTTTGCTATAAATATCGAGACAAAAACCGCAGTAGAAAATATAGATGAAATTTTAAAATTAGAAAAAATTTCTCTACTAAGAAGCATTACATTCGGTAGAAGCGATTTTGCACAGTCATGTGGTTTGGCTAAAAAAGATGTAGATAATGAGAAAATTTTAAATGCCGTTCAGCGAGTATCTCGCGCCGTAAAAGCGAAGGGTTTAAAATTTGCAATAGGCGGAAATATTACGGCTAAATCTATTGATTTTATCAAGACTCTAAAAGTAGAAAATTTAATAGACAAATATGAAACCCGTAAAGTAGTTTTTGCTATAGACTCTATTAATGCCAATCCGCGCGAAGGAATCAATGCGGCATTAAAATTTGAACTGTTGTGGCTAAAGTCAAAAAGAAGATTTTATGCAAGGATAAAAGCCGAGGATGAACAGCGTATAGAAGATTTAGAAAAAAGGCTAAGTAACAGATGAATCTATTCATCACGGGCGGTAGCGGCTTTATCAGTTCACATCTAAAAAAGCGTCTTGCGCTAAATGGAAATTTTAACGTTTTCGCTCCAAAAAGTAGCGAGCTAAATTTGACCGACGAAAGCGCGGTTGACGATTTTGTCCGTGCGCATAAAATCGATGCTATTGTTCATCTAGCCAATCGTGGCGGCGGTCGTGATACGCTGGATATGACAAATGTGACTGAGTATAATTTGCGGATTTTTTTCAATATTGCTAAGCAAAAAAATAAGGTTGCAAAGATCATATCGTTCGGAAGCGGTGCAGAGTACGGTAAGCACAAGCCGATAATAAATGCTCGCGAGGGTGATTATAAAAAGGCGCTTCCGCTTGATGAATACGGTTTTTACAAAGCTATCGCATCGCATTATATCGAGGATTGCGCGAATAACATTATCCAGCTTCGTTTGTTTGGAATTTACGGCGAGATGGAGAATTACCGCTATAAATTTATTACAAATGCCGTAGTAAAAAACCTACTGCACCTACCCATCACGATCAATCAAAACGTATTTTTTGATTATATGTATGTTGAGGATCTGCTAAACGTAGTGGAATTTTATATAGAAAATGACGCACGGCATAAAATTTACAACGCAAGTAGCGGAACAAAAATCGATCTGCTTAGCCTGACTGCGCTGGTAAATGAGGCGAGCGATTTTAAATCCGAGATAAGCGTGCTAAATGAAGGGCTAAATAACGAATACACTTCCGACAATAGCCTATTAAAATCTGAAATGAAAGATAAATTCAAGCTTACGCCGCATTCGGAAGCGATCGGTAAAATTCATAAATATTTTAAGCAAAATTTCGCTAGCTTAGACTTAGATACCATAAAAAAAGATCCATATTTGGGAAAAATCAATGAAATTTGGAAAGGCAAAAAATGACCCCGCAAGAATTAAAACAAGAAATTTTAGAAAAGACAAAAGAGTATTATAGGCTGGTTCATGAGCCGGTGCAGCACGCTAAATTTGAGCCCGGCAAAAGTCGCGTAAATTACGCAGGCAGAGTCTTTGATGAGCACGAAATGGTAAATTTAGTAGATAGTTCACTTGATTTTTGGCTCACATATGGCGCATATTCTAAAAAATTTGAAAAAGAATTTGCCAAAATGCTTGGCGTAAAATGGGCATTTTTGGTAAATAGCGGAAGCAGCGCAAATCTACTTGCATTTTTTGCACTTACCTCGCCACTTCTAAAAGAGCGCCGCATAAAGAGGGGTGACGAAGTCATAACCGTAGCGGCAGGCTTTCCTACGACGGTTGCGCCTATCGTGCAATACGGCGCCGTTCCTGTTTTTGTCGATATGGAGCTTGAGTATTTTAACATAGACCATACGAAGCTTGAGCTTGCGCTTAGTCAAAAAACAAAAGCCGTCATGGTAGCTCACACCCTGGGAAATCCTTTTAATATAAAAGCCGTGAAGGAATTTTGTGATAAGCATGATTTGTGGCTTATCGAGGATAACTGCGACGCGCTGGGTTCTCTGTATGATGGTAAGCCGACCGGCACATGGGGAGATATAGGCACAAGTAGCTTCTACCCGCCTCATCATATGACGATGGGTGAGGGGGGTGCTACATACACAAACAATCCGCTGCTTAAAAAAATTATGCTAAGTATGCGTGATTGGGGACGCGATTGCTGGTGTGAGAGCGGCGTAGATAATACCTGTGGGAGGCGCTTTTCGCAAAAATTTGGTGAGCTACCGCTTGGATATGATCATAAATACGTTTATTCGCACTTCGGATTTAATTTAAAAGCCTCCGATATGCAAGCTGCCGTGGGATGCGCTCAGATAGATAAATTTCCTAGCTTTGTGCAGCATCGTAGGCAAAATTTTAAAAAGCTTTATGACGGGCTGAAAGATATAAAAGAGCTTATCTTAGTTAAAGCTCAGCCACATTCCGAGCCTAGCTGGTTCGGCTTTATGATGACGGTTGCAGACGGAGTAAAATTTAGTAGAAACGAGCTTAGCGAGCATCTAGAGAAGGTAGGCGTGCAAACAAGAAATTTATTTGCGGGCAATATGATCAAGCACCCGTTATTTGCAGATCTTAAACGCGGGGTAGATTATAAAATTTCAGGCGAGCTAAAAAATACCGATAAGATAATGAACGATAGTTTCTGGGTAGGCGTATATCCCGGTATGAGTGATGAGAAGATAGGGTATATTATAAAAACTGTTAGAGGATTTGTATTTACTAAAAGCTAAAATATAAATCAGATCAAAATTTTAAAGCTATATGCAATGTAAATGGCGTCATTTTATTTGGTTAAGCGCTGATATAGCAAAATTTAATTAAAATTACGGTGATAAATTTGGTTAAAAAATCGATATTTAGGGGAGTTTATGACGAAAAGAAAAATTTTAATAGTATTTGGGACGCGCCCGGAGGCCATTAAGATGGCTCTGTTGATAAAGGAATTTCAAAAGCACGCGGAATTTGAAGTAAAAGTTTGCGTCACGGCGCAGCACAGACAGATGCTTGATCAGGTGCTTGAATTTTTTGAGATCAAGCCGGATTTTGATCTAAATTTAATGAAGCAAGGGCAGGATCTGTACGACATTACGTCAGGCATTTTGCTTGGTATGCGCGATGTATTTAGTGAATATACCCCAGACATCGTGTTTGTGCATGGAGATACTACTACTACTTATGCCGTTTCTTTAGCGGCGTATTATCAAAAGATCGACGTGGCACATGTCGAAGCTGGACTTAGGACGCATGATATCTATTCGCCGTTTCCTGAAGAGATAAATAGGCAGATGACGGGGCTCATCGCTAAATATCACTTCGCGCCGACTGCCGACGCAAGAGATAATCTATTAAAAGAAGGCAAAGATTCAAAAAATATAATCGTTAGCGGCAACACCGTTATAGACGCGCTTTTGTGGACGATAGACAAAATCGAAAACAACGAACTGCTAAAAAATAAAATTTTATCCTTTATAAATTCCAAATATAAGCTTAGTGATAGAAAATTTATTCTCGTTACAGGACACAGACGAGAAAATTTCGGAGAAGGCTTTGTTAATATTTGTGGGGCTTTACGTGAAATAGCGCTAAAAAACGAAAATATCGACATCGTTTACCCCGTGCATTTAAATCCAAATGTAAGAAAGCCTGTAGGAGAAATTTTATCGGGCATTTCGAATATATTTTTAATTGATCCGTTAGAGTATGATAGTTTCGTCTATCTTATGAGCAAGTCATATATGATAGTAACAGATAGCGGCGGCATCCAAGAGGAGGCGCCGAGCCTGTGCAAGCCCGTTTTAGTTATCAGAGAAACTACCGAAAGACCTGAAGGGATAAGAGCAGGATGTGTGAAGCTTATCGGAACCAAGCGCGAAAATATAATAAAAGAGGTGCAAAAATTATTAAATTTAAAAGACGAATATGATAAAATGAGCCAAAGTGCAAGCCCATATGGTGACGGTAAAGCTTGTAAAAAAATACTGGAATTTTTAAAAGGAATATTGTGAAAAAAGTTTGCATATTAGGTCTTGGGTATATAGGGCTACCGACGGCGGCGCTTTTGGCAAATAGGGGCTATAAAATCCACGGCGTTGACGTGGTGCAGAGCGTCGTAGATACGATCAATCAGGGTAAAATTCATATCGTCGAGCCGGAACTAGATGTATTTGTTAAAAAAGCAGTGCAGAGCGGAAATTTAAAAGCAGACGTTAAGCCTGATTTCGCAGACATTTTTATCATAGCCGTTCCGACGCCGTTTCGAGACGGATACGTGCCAAATATCGATTATGTCATAAGTGCGGCAAAATCTATAATACCATACGTAAAAGACGATAATATGGTCGTTTTAGAATCCACTTCACCGGTAGGTACTACCGAAAAGATAGGTGAAATTTTAAAAAATGGCGGTGTTGATATTTCTAAAATTTATATCGCCCACTGCCCGGAGAGAGTTTTGCCAGGTAAAATTTTAAAAGAGCTTACGCAAAACGATAGAATCGTGGGTGGAACTACAAAAATTGCTACTAAAAAGATAGCAGAATTTTATGCGGAATTCGTAGAAGGCGAGGTTTTACAGACCGATGCGAAAACCGCAGAGATGTCAAAGCTTACCGAGAATTCTTTCCGCGACGTAAACATAGCCTTTGCAAACGAGCTTAGCATTTTGTGCGATAAATTCGGCATTAACGTTTGGGAGCTTATCTCGCTAGCAAATCGCCATCCGCGAGTTAATATTTTAAACCCGGGCTGTGGCGTAGGCGGGCACTGCATAGCGGTCGATCCGTGGTTTATAGTGCATGCGGGCGGCTACGAAGCGAGGCTGATTAAATCCGCAAGAGAGGTCAATAACCACAAAGCCGAGTGGAGCACAGAAAAGATCAAAAACGCCGCTTTGAAATTTGAGCTGCAAAACGGCAGAAAGCCCAAAGTCGCGTGCATGGGGCTTGCTTTTAAGCCGGACATCGACGATTTGCGGGAGTCGCCTGCGCTAAATATAACCAGACGCCTGATCGCAGACGGTGTCGATGTGATTGCCGTGGAGCCTAACATCAAGGCTCATAAGGATTTTGAGATAGCGGATTACAAAAAGGCTATTGAAATTTCGGACATTATCGTATTTTTAGTCGGACATAAGGAATTTAAGGGGCTAAAAATAGAAAAAGAAGTTTTGGATTTTTGCGGCGTACGAAATACCAATATTTAAATTTTACAAGGTTTGATTAATGATACAAGCAATAGTTAAAAAAGGTAAGGTTTTAGCAGAGCAGATCCCTACTCCAAGCGTTTCAAAGGGATGCGTTCTTATAAAAGTAGTAAATAGCTGCATATCTGCGGGCACCGAGATAAGTGGCGTATCAAATAGCGGAAAGAGCCTGATCAAAAGGGCTTTGGAGCAGCCGGAGAACGTAAAAAAAGTCATCAATATGGTGAAATCCGACGGCATAGCCAGCGTCTATGCGAAGGTAAAGGGCAAGCTTGATAGCGGAAATCCGACCGGCTATTCGCTTAGCGGCGTCGTAATAGCGGTCGGAGAGGGCGTTTCAAATTTTGAAATCGGTGAGCGCGTCGCCGCAGCCGGCGCAGGGCTTGCAAACCATGCAGAGTATGTAGACGTACCTAAAAATTTAGTTATGAAAATGCCGCAGGATATGGACTTTGAGCGGGCTTGCACCGTGACGCTCGGCGGCATAGCGATGCAGGGCGTTAGGCGGATCGATCTAAGGCTGGGCGAGACCTGCGTAGTCGTGGGAGCTGGGATATTAGGGCTTCTTGCGGTGCAGATGCTTAAAATTTCAGGCGTGAGGGTCGCTGTCAGCGATTTTGACGATAGGCGCTTGCAGATAGCTAAGCAGTACGGCGCCGAGCTCGTCATAAACCCGTCAAAAGAGGATTTGCTAGACGTCGTTACGTCTTGGAGCGGCGGATACGGCGCTGATGGAGTGCTATTTGCCGCTGCTACGAACAGCAGCGAACCGCTATCTCAAAGCTTTCAGATGTGCAAGAAAAAGGGCAGAGTGGTGCTCGTGGGCGTTGCCGGCATGCAGATCAATAGAGAGGATATGTATAAAAAGGAGCTTGATTTTCTCATCTCCACATCCTATGGTCCCGGTCGCTACGACAAGAGCTACGAAGAGCAGGGACTTGATTATCCGTTTAGCTACGTAAGATGGACCGAAAATCGAAATATGAGCGAGTATCTAAGGCTAGTAAATGAAAATTTGATAAAGCTGGATAAGCTCATAGA
>CAJPSJ010000026.1 GCA_905373295.1 uncultured Campylobacter sp.
GCATTGGCGACGATATCTGCTCTATCATCGTTTGCAAAGCCGCTTACGAAGCATTTTGCGCGATGTGCGACAGTAGTACTAACGCAGGTCTTGCAAGCGTAGAGGACGCGATAAAAATCAGAGAAATCATCTCATGAAAAAAGCCCTAATTTTGCTCAACATGGGCGGTCCGAACAATCTGAGCGAGGTTGAAGTTTTGTTAAAAAATATGTTTAACGACCCCTTTATTTTGGGCGTTAAGAGTGATTTTTGGCGCAGCGTTTTGGCCTCTCTCATCGTAAAAAGCAGAACCGCATCGGCGCGCAGCAACTACGAAAAATTGGGCGGGCGCTCGCCGATATGCTCCATCACCGCCGCTCTTTGCGAGCGGGTAAATTTACTCGCGCGAGCAAAATTAGGCGCGGAGTTAAAATTTGAAAATGCGGCGAGTGTAAGCGCTGCAAATGAGCCGTCGCAAGACGTTTCATCGCAGAGCAAGCCGTCGCAAGAGGCACAGACACAAAACGAGGCGCCGCAGGATGAAAAACCGATAGACGAGCTAATTTGCGATTATGCGATGAATTACACGCCGCCATTTGCGGAGGATGTGTTTAAAAAATATGCGGATTTTGACGAGATAATTTTGATGCCTTTGTATCCGCACTTCTCAAAAACTACGGTGCAATCGAGCCTGTGCTCTGCCGAGGCGGCACTTAAACGGCTCGGTATAAAAAATTATAAAACCATTGATATTTTCTACGACAACGCCGCTTACAACGAAATTTTACTAAATTTAATCGCAAGCTGCGTCGCGAAATTTAGCGCGGATGAAATTTCGCAAATTTCGCTCATATTTTCCGCGCATTCGCTGCCTGTAAAAATGATCGCCGCAGGCGATCCATACGAGGCGCAGGTAGAGGCGCACGTGCAAATTTTAAAAGATCTGCTGGCTGCGCGCGGGATTAAATTTAAAGAGATTATCTTGGCGTATCAATCCCGCCTAGGTCCCGTGAAGTGGCTACAGCCCAATATCGCAGACGTTTTGCGGAATTTAAAAAGCAAAAAAGCGCTCATATTTCCGATCGCATTTTGCGTGGATAATTCAGAAACGAATTTCGAATTAGATATTTTTTATAGACAGCTTGCGCGCGAGCTGAATTACGAATACTACGAAGTGTGCAAATGCCCGAACTCTCGCGAGGATTTCGCGAAATTTATACTCGCGCAAGCGCTGTAAATTTAGAGATTAAATTTAACTTTTCTATTCGAGTTTTTATACTTTTGCGGAGTTCGCAAGTCAAATACAATGCCGATAAAATCGGCAAAATTTTATCTTTTGTTAATTAGATAGAATTTTAAATTTAATTATTTCGCAGCGAGTTGCGTAGCCGCTTACTGCTTTTGATCTTCCGCTTCCTTACTAAATAAATTTCTTTTATATTCTTTATAGTCGTTAGTTAGCCTCTCGACTTCCTCTTTAGATATATGGAAGTTGGGATTTTTTATATTTCTTTCATCTGCCGTAAATTCTATCACGCGAACTTTTTTCCGCTCTACCGCAAATAGTATATACTCTTTGATATTTTTAAAGGTAGCGTTCTTGTCGGAACAATGTTTTTGTAAAAAAGCAAGTTCGAACCTAGCTTTAGTTGCTTTCTTATAATATTCGCTTTCTATATCATACCTATATTCTTTATAGCATTTATCATCATACATTCTTTTTAAAAATTCATCGTTTGGGATTCCGCCTATATCATATTGCAAAAGTAGATCTATCATAGCTCCGGGCTCGGGCACGTCTAACAGATCGCCATATACCGATTTATAAAGCCTAAACTCCTCTACTCCATATCTTTTATGGGTATTCTTTATGTTTCTATAGCTCGGTATCTCCTCTAGTTTATTTGAAACGGAGACCTCTCCCATATTGAAAGTGGAGTAGGTATACGGTCTATAACCACTCTCTAGCACCATTTTCATTATATCGTACATATTGTTTCTAACTAGGTGGCTGATAAAATAATATGGCTCGCCTCCGCCGCTAAAAAGAACCTCTTTCGTGCGGTAATGTATGATCGGAGTAGCGTTTTCGTCAAAGCTTACAGAATCTATCCAATTTTCGACATCTCTAATGCCGTAGGTTTCTTGCACTATCTCTACTTCGTCAAACTTAACTCCGCTATCTAGTAAAAGCCTAACCGACTTAGTGGCGTTATTTTCCATAGCGTATGCCATAGGAGATAGCTCGTAATTATCTTTCTTATGAGGATCGGCACCCATCTCTATCAGCTTTTTTGCTGTCTTTTCGTCATCGTAAAAGCTAGCGTACATCAAAGGGGTAACGCCGAAATGAAGAGGGGTATCTACGCTTATATTATTATCCTGCATAAATTTTAAAATTTTATCCGTATCTTTTGATTTTAAACTCCTGCGTAAAAGTTCCATCGTGGGGTTATCTCTAACCTCCTCTTCGTCTATATCCCAATATCTATAGCCAACTGCGTTTATCTCCTTTTGCGTTACGTATTTAGCTAGCTCGGAGTTAGGATCTACTTTGGTATTTGCAGTGACGGTATAGTGATGGGAGGTTGATTTAAATCTGCCGGTCTGAACTTTGAGCGCCAAGGCAAAAAGACCTATAAAAACAACTATATAAAATATACCTTTAAAGATGTTTTTTATGATTTTAAGCAAGGTCTTCAAATTTGATCCTTCAGCCTTAAAACACTAGCCTGTAAAGAGCTTTAGCTTTTAAGCAAAACCTAAAGCGACAACTCGTTTTATTTCCCCGAAAGTGCCGCGATTATATAACGATGAGGATTAACTTTCACTTATACCAAAAAATTTTATCTATTTTTGCGGCTTACATTGTGTTTGAGCTTCAAAACATAGAAAATAAACCGCACTGATAAAGTCTAAATTTAACCCCCAAGCTAAATTTCAGAGCTTTCCTTGCGCGCCTTTATAGACGTTTTTCACATCGTAAACCAGCGATCCCGTGTAATCAAGCTCGAAAAATTGCTTATGCGCCACGGCGATTACGACGCAGTCAAATTTGCGCAAGTCGGGCTTTTGCAGTAGATCGATATCGTAGTATCTCTTGGCGTCGGCGGCGCTCGCCCAAGGATCATAGACGCTTACCTCGCAGCCGAAATTTTTAAGCTCGTTTATCATATCCACGACGCGCGTATTGCGGGTGTCGGGGCAGTTTTCTTTAAACGTAAGCCCCAAGATCAAGACCTTCGCGCCCTTGACCTTTTCATCGTATTTTATCATCATCTTAACGACCTCCGTAGCGACGTAACTTCCCATATTATCGTTGATACGGCGGCTTGAGAGGATGATTTCGGGGTGATAGCCCACCTCGGTCGCTTTCTGCGCCAGATAGTACGGATCGATGCCGATACAGTGTCCGCCCACGAGCCCCGGACGGAAGCTTAAGAAATTCCACTTCGTAGCCGCCGCGTCGATGACGTCGTTGGTGTTGATACCGAGTTTGCCGAACAGGATTGCAAGCTCGTTGATAAAGCCGATATTGATGTCGCGCTGGGTGTTTTCGATCACCTTCGCGGCTTCGGCGACCTTTATGCTGCTAGCGCGAAAAGTGCCGTTTTGCAGGATGCTAAGATAGACGCTATCTACGACGTCCAAAGCCTCTGGGGTGCTTGCCGAGACGATCTTTTTGATCTTTGTGACGGTGTGAATTTTATCGCCAGGATTTATCCGCTCGGGCGAATATCCGCAGAAAAAATCGCGGTTAAATTTTAGCCCGCTGGCTCGCTCCAACACTGGCACGCAGTCCTCCTCCGTAGCGCCTGGATAGACGGTGCTTTCATACACGACGATGTCGCCATTTTTGAGCACGGCTCCGACGCTTTCGCTAGCCTTGATTAGCGGCGTGAGATCTGGGCGATTTAGCCTATCTACGGGCGTCGGCACGCACACGATATAAAAATTACTCTGCCTCATATCATCTAGCTTCGCGCTAAATTTAAGCCCGTTTTGAATCGCCGCGGCAAGCTCCTCGTCGCTAAGCTCCAGCGTGCGATCATGCCCGCCGCGCAGCTCCTCTATGCGCTCCTGAGCTACGTCAAAGCCCACGACCTCGTGTTTCGCCGCAAACGCCGCAGCCAAAGGAAGCCCAACGTAGCCAAGTCCGATTATCGCTATTTTCATTTTTCCCTCATTTGCTTTCATATTTTCCTCTTTTCTTTGCGTTAAATTTCATCGTTAATTCCGCAGCCAAACTCGCTAAATTTCATGCTCGCATTGCGCGTCTTAAAATTTAACGCTGCAAGCTCGCTCGCCGTTTTACTTGCGTTACTTGCGCGACGACAAATTTAAAATTTTGCCTTGACGCGGAATTTTACGCCACGGCAAAATTCCGTATCGCGATAAAATTCAGTTGCTTTAGCGCAGCGAGCGACACAGCACGAAATCCCGCGTCGCGATAGAATTTCATCTTCGTGCCGTTAAAATTTTGCGCCGCTAAATTTTACGCCGCCAAAATTCCGCGCCGTAAAATTTTAAAAAACCTCGCGAAATTTAGCAAATTTAATCTTTAATTTCAACTGCCTCATCCTTGATCTCGACCTTTTGCGTGGCGTTTGCGTCGGCTGCGGGCTTTAGATAGCCCTCCTCTATCAAAATTCCTACCGCTCGCTTAAAGATCGGCAGCGCATTTTGAGCGGCGTAGTAGCTGCCCTTTTTAGGCTCGCGCACCAAAACGCCGATCGTGTAGCTGGTATCTGCGTCGTTGGCAAAGCCGAAAAACGAGCTGTTATAGGCGCTCGAATAGCCGCCCCCCTTAGCGATACGCGCAGTGCCCGTCTTGCCGCCGATTTGCAGCCCCGCTACCCGCCCTTTGCGCCCCGTGCCACTCTCAACCGTTTTGATTAAAATTCCTTTTATTACGTCAGCGGTAGGTTTAGAGATTACCTGGCGGGTTTCGCTTTCGTTAACGGTGTAAGTTTTGCCATTATTTTCGAGATTTTCGACTAGGCGCGGGCTAATCATGACGCCGCCGTTATTAAAGACGGTATAGGCATTGAGCATCTGAAGGAAAGTCATCTGCGCGCCGTAGCCGTAGCTGATCGTGGCTTTGTAAATTTTATTATTCAGGCTTTTGACGCTCGGAATATTACCGCTCTGCTCATACGGCAGATCGATACCCGTTTTTTGCGACATACCGAAGTTCATCAGCCCGTCATAAATAGCCTGCCCCTCCAGCCGCTCTGAAATTTTAATCATTCCAATATTTGAGCTGTGGATGATGATCTCCTCGCCGCTCATCTGCTTTGCAGGATGCGTATCGCGGATCGTGCGAGTACCAAGCTTATAGCTGCCGTTATAGGTGTTGATGATCTCTCCCGGTTTGACGGCTTTGGCATCATAGGCGATTGCGAAAATTATCGGCTTCATAATCGAGCCCACTTCGTAGGCGTATTCGCTCGCGGTAAAATTTAAATTCTTAAGATCGTTTTTCGTGATGTTTGAGGGGTCATAGCGGGCATTGGTCGCAAGGGATAAAATTTTGCCCGTTTTGGAGTTCATAATGCCCACCACGATTTCTCGCGCATCGTAATTATCAGCGCCCTCATCGCTTAGGCGCTCTATCTTTCTTTGCAGCGTTAGCGGCACGCTTAGACGGACGTTGTAGCCGTCGATCCTGCCCGTTTTTTTGCTGCTACGCTCTAGGATGATGTTGCCGCCGATATCGCGCGGGCCCACGATAAACTCATCTCTAACCGGCGCTAGATAATACTCATAGTACTTCTCGATCCCCTTAATTCCGCTAACCTTAGTGATACCATCAACCTCTTTTTTATTGATATAGCCGATTAACGGAGTGAGCGAATCGCCGACATTGTAGCTGCGCTTTTCGCCGCTTTCGGTCACGCTCATGCGGATAGGCGGATTTAGCCTGCCGTTTGCGCCTATGAAGCTGACGAAGACCTTTTTTAAATTTAGCTTATACGCAAGCTCTTTTAGATGCACGGCGGTTTTGGCGTCGATCTTATACGACAGCACGGTCGTACCGCCAGAGCCCTCGATCGCGCTTTTGACGCGCTTTTCGCTATCGCCCGTATAGATGCAATAAAGCCGCACGAAAAGATCAAGCTTGTTTTTATCGATGCTGCGCGCATCGACGCTAACTTTGTAGAGTTTGACGGAATTTGCCGCGACGTAGTTATCTTTTGCGATTATCGCGCCGCGGATCGCGCTGTTGGTTTCATTGACATCCAGGCGCGGTAACTTGCGCTCGGTGCTGCCCCAAAAATATAAAATCGCCAAAAATACGAAAAGCGCCGCTGGCACGAATATAAACATCACGATAATCATACCGACCGAGGAGCTTTTATCTCTTTGCCACATCTTATTTCTTTAAAATTCTAAATTCCGCGTATTTTTACGCTGCCGCATTTTAAGCTTTGGCTCAATGCTGCGCTCCGCGCGGAACTTTAAGATCCGCAAAACGCTCAAAGCCGCTATCTTGCGCACTAAGCTCAGCAAATAGAGCAAGGAATTCCGCTCGCGGCATCTCTTTAGCGCCCATAAATTTCAGATGCTCGTTCATAATCTGACAATCGATTAAAAAGCCGAAATTTGCAAGCACCTCACAAAGCCTAATCAGCGCGACTTTCGAAGCGTTGCTCTTTAGACTCAGCATACTCTCGCCGCAAAACACACGCCCAAAAATTAGCCCGTATAGCCCACCCACAAGCTCGCCGTCCTCGTACGCCTCGACGCTGTGAGCGTAGCCGTCTGCTGCCAAATGCGAGTAAGCCTGCACGATCTGCTCGCTGATCCACGTGCCGTCGCTCTCTTTTTTGCGCACGTCTTTGCAGCGCTCGATGAAGCCCTTAAAATTCGCGTCAAATTTAACGTCATATCGCTTAAGATAGGGCTTAATGGACTTTTGCACGCGTACTTCGCGTGGATCAAGCACTGCGCGCGGATCGGGCGACCACCATAAAATCGGCTCATCCTCGTTAAACCACGGAAATATCCCTGCGCTATAAGCGCTAAGCAAGCAATCCTCGCTCAGATCGCCGCCACTTGCAAGCGGCGCAAAATCGGGCGCATCCATAGGATCTGGAAAATCGTAAAACCGAGCCATTATTTAACGACACTGCTTTGAGCTAGTGCGGGTTGCTTTTTTTCTATCTGTGGCAAAGGCGTAGAAGCAAAGCTAAAGCTTAGCTCGCCATCTTTTACGCTCACGCTAACTAAGCCGCCCTCCTGCAGCGCGCCAAAAAGCAGCTCACCGCTTATATGATCGCTGATCTGCGAACTGATTTCGCGCTTTAAATTTCGCGCGCCAAACTCATCCGAATAGCCACGCGATATAATCAAATCTTTTGCTTCCTTGCTTAGGCTAATCTTTACGTTTTTTAGCTGTAACTCCAGCTCGCCGATAGTTTTATCCACGATCTTTTCTAAAATTTCGCCGCTTAAGCGGTTAAAATTTATGATTTTATCGATGCGGTTGCGAAATTCCGGTGCAAAGAAGCTTTTTATGGCGCTATCTACTTTATAGCTCTCGTCCTTCGTAAATCCGACCTGCGGCGCTTCTTTCGTGCCTAAATTCGACGTCATTATTATGATCGTATTTTTAAAATCGGTCGTAATGCCGTTGTTATCGGTAAGACTTGCGTTATCGAAAATTCCTAAAAAAATATTCGTCATGCTAGGATGAGCTTTTTCTACCTCATCAAATAAAATGACGCTGTAAGGGTGCTTTTTGATGTTGTTAGTTAAAATTCCGCCATTTTCAAAGCCCACGTATCCGGGAGGTGCGCCGATGAGCCTAGAGACGCTGTGAGCTTCCATATATTCGCTCATATCATAGCGCTCAAAATGCACTCCAAGCTGCGCGGCTAAGACCTTAGCTAGCTCACTTTTGCCCACACCGCTGCTACCTGCGAACAAAAATACCCCGATCGGAGAGCTTGCACCTCCAAGCCCGGCGTAAGAGCGCAAAAGCGCCTTGCAAAGGTTGCTAACCGCTTCGTCTTGACCGAAAATTTCGCGCTTGATATTGGCTTCCAGATTTTTTAGTACTTGTTTATTATCGACACTACTGCTTAAATTTGCAATATTCGCGCTAATCGAAAGCGTATTTACTAAATCATCCTTACTGATTTCAAGCGGAGCTTCGTGTGGCTTAAACGCAAAGCTCGCGCCCACCTCGTCGATGAGATCAATGGCGCTGTCGGGAAGGAATTTATCGCTTTGATATTTTTTAGCAAGCGTTACGCTATCACGCAAAATTTCGTCGCTAAATTTCACGCCGTGAAATTCCTCATATTTTTTGGCTACGCCTTTTAAAATTTCAACGCTATCGTCAATGCTAGGCTCGCTTACATCGATCTTACAAAACCTGCGGCTAAGCGCTTTATCCTGCGAAAACGAGCGATATTCGCCGTATGTAGTAGCGCCGATGACCGATAGCTCGCCGCTTGCAAGCGAAGGCTTTAGGATGTTTGACATATCAAGTTCGTTGCGATTGCCCGTGCCTGCGCCAACGATCGTGTGAATTTCATCGATAAATAAAATCGCGTTTTGATTAGCGCTAAACTCATCTATGAGATCCTTTAGCCTCTCCTCAAACTCCCCGCGCAGCGTAGTTCCTGCGATTAGCGCGCCAGCATCAAGGGCGTAAATCACCTTATTTTTTAGCTTCTCTGGCACTTCGCCGCGGACGATTTTTAGCGCGATACCCTCGATGATCGCGGTTTTACCAACTCCTGCTTCGCCCACTAAGATCGGATTGTTTTTCTTGCGGCGACAGAGGGTTTGCAGCGTCTTTTCGATCTCTTTTTCGCGTCCGATGAGTGGATCGATCTTGCCCTCAAGCGCGATTTTATTGAGGTTTGCTGTATAAAGTGAGCTAGGCGAATCTTTTTTAATATCGCGCTCGTTTATGGCGTCTTTTTCGCCTTCAAACGCAGGTTCAAATTCCGTATTCTGCCACTGCCTGCGGCTTTCGTCATAATTCATCGCATGCGTGATATCATCGATATCGTATGAGTTTAGCTTAATCGCTGCGGCTTCATCGCGAGAAACGACCTCATCACGGTGATCGAAAGCGGATTTGTACTTTCGCACGATGAGCTCAAAAATCGCGGCATTGATACCGTAGTGATTTAAAATTTTAGTGCAGTCGTTTTCCTTATCATTTAAAATTTTAAGCATAAAATCAAGCTCGTTTTTAGGCTCTTTAGCGTTATTTAATTCAGTATAGAACTGCTTAAATTCTATCGTCTGCGCCGGAGCCTTGCCGCTTGATTTAGGCATCATATCCAAAAGCCCGCCCAGATTATCCAAAATATTTAGGTAGTTAATATCCGGAATTTCTTTGGCGATGAGCCCATGGAAGGGCTTATTGTATTTAAAAATCGCATAAACTACGTGCGAAGTAGTGATGTATTCGTCCTCGCCGTCGTTTGCGACGCTGATTGCTTGTTCAAAATGTTTGTTTAAAAAAAATCCTATCATTGTTTTCCTTTAAATTTAATCCTCTTCGATCTCACATCTAAGAGGGAATCCTGCGGTCTTTGCTGCTTGTAAAACCGCTTGTTGCTTGCACTCGGCTATCTCTTTAGGATACGCGCCGCAAACCGCGCGACCCTGCTTATGCACTTTCATCATTAAATCTACGGCGTCGTTAAAGTTTTTGGCAAAAATCTCCATCAAAATATAAACCACGAAATCCATCGTCGTCACGTCGTCGTTGAGTAAAATCACCTTATACGGACGAGGCACAAAAGATTTTGTTTTGGCGCGAGTGCGAATCTGCACGCCGGTTTTAGTTGCCATTTTTTATCCTGGCGATATCGCTTTTTATCACATCAGTATCGACCATGCCTAAGTAATACGGCTTGCCCCGCTCATCGCCCTCGTTAATGTCGGTAAGCCTTTGATATTTTCCATCTTTAAGTACTACCTTAAAAGGGATCGAAAGCGCGTGGCGATAACCGATGTCGCTTAAAATTTGACCCACTATGCGCTCGTTTTGTTTTGAATTGGAGATGAAATAATACGCATTAAATTTTTTTGTAAAATTTTCGATCACCTGTGCATCCGTAATATCCTCAAAATAAATCAAGCCGACCATTAGAAAATCCGCGGAGTTTTTTAGCTGGAAGTCCATCAGATGCGGCGCTTCGATGCGGCATGGCTGGCAGTACGTACCAAAAATGTCAAACATTAAAATTTTATCGCTGTCCGCGAGCTTAAAACCCTTTTCTGTCCGCTCGATCGTTACCTCGCCGCCTACGACGCTTTTAAGCGTAAATCGCTCGCCCGTTTTAAACGGCGTAAAAGCTACCTCCTCGCCACTTTCTCCGCCAATACGCTCGCCATTTTTATCTTGAGCGGAATTTTTTGCCATCTGATTCTCGCTCGCGGCAGGATTCTCGCCAGCAGAGCCCGTCTTTTTCTGCGAATCATCTCCGCAGCCACTCAAGACAAAAATCGCTAAACATAATAGTAAAAATTTCTTCATTGCATTTCCTTTGGATTTAAATTTAAGCCCGCATTTTAACCAAAGTTTTGTGAATTTAAAATGAATGCTTGTCGTATCGCTTCATCGCGCTTTGCGCTTCGCGGTCGGCTTCTTTGCGCTTTAGCGATTCGCGCTTATCGTGTAGATTTTTGCCACTAGCCAAAGCGATACGCGCCTTTACGCGGTTTTTATCATTGAGATACAGCGACAAAACTACGATGGTAAGACCCTCTTTACTAACCGCGCCTAAAAGCTTATCGATCTGCTTTCGGTGCATTAAAAGCTTTCGCGCCGCCCCCTCGTCGGGACGAAAGTGAGCGTTTGTGCTTTCAAGATAACTGATATGGGCATTTAGCAAAAATAGCTCGCCGCGGATCACGCGACAAAAGCTATCTTTGAGATTGCCCCTGCCCGCGCGCAGAGCTTTAACCTCGCTTCCCTTTAGCACGATGCCCGCTTCAAAGCTTTCAAGTATCGTAAAATCGTGAAACGCCTTGCGATTTTTACTCAGTTCTTTCATCTTTTTCCTTCTAAATTTGGCCCTAAGCTTAGCCCGTTTTTGCTTAAATTTAAAAGCGGGCGAGCGAATTTTAAATTTTATCTTTAAATTTAGCTTTTAAATTTTAACCGCGCGCCTTGGAATTCTTATTTCAAGAAAAACACGCTGCTCCCGCTACCGCTTAGAAACATATCGCGATACTTGCTCATCTGCGGATATAGCTTTATGCATGGCGCGAAAAGATCATTTAACGTAAAGCCGCCATATTGCTCTAGCAGTTGCTCGCTGCTTAAACGCAACATCTCTTGCGCCCGCGCGGCGTTTATATTTTGCATAAAGCTTGCGCGAAACTCATTATAAACCGCGCCGGTGGAGCAAAAGATCTCGGGCGTTAAAATTTCGATCGTGGGTAGCTGGTCCTCGAAAGGCTCGATGATCTCACCGATACCGCGCACGTTCGCAGCCTCAAGCCCGCTAACAAAAAACGCGACGTCCGCGCCGATATTTTGCGCGATTTTGGTAAGCCGCTCGCGCGAAATTTTTAAGCCTAACTCCTCGTTCGCAAGCCGCAAAAACGCCGCTGCGTCGCTGCTACCGCCACCAAGACCCGCGCCGATCGGAATACGTTTTTTAAGCACGATCCTGTGCGAGCCGAAAAACTCCGCAAGCTCGCGCGCAAAGCCCGCCTGCTCAAGCGCCGCCTTGGCTTTTAAAATTATGTTATCCGCGATCTGCGCGGCGCCACATTCAAGCGCAAAGCCGCTCGCGCGCTCGAAACTTATCTCGTCAAACAGCTCCCTGCGCAGCACGAAGCGCGAGGCGATCTCGTGGTAGCCGCCGCGCGTGCCGACGACTTTTAAAAAAACATTGATCTTTGCATAAGCTTTCAAATTTTACTCCTTCTGCGCCTTGGCGCGCTTGCGTTAAATTTAGCCCTCGGCAAGCCCACCTAGCGCGATTAAAATTCCGATCCGTGCGCGAGTTAAATTTCAGCCTGCGGTACGCCCCGTCCAGTGCGATCAAAATTCAAAAAACCGCGTGCCGTGAAGTGCGCGGCGCGGAATTTAACCCGCGATCGCGACGCCCGATACGTAAATTTTATAAAGCGCGGAAATTAAATCCTCAACGCACGCGGCCAAATTTCAACTCGCAGCGCAAATCTATCTTAGCGATTAAAATTCCGAGCTAGCAAAATTCTAGCCGCGCCGCGCTAAGTCGTAAATTTAGCTTAGCGGTGCGCCTCAAAATTAAACCCATCGTCGCAGACTACACGTTACCGCGAGCTGGAATTTTATTCGGCAAGGACCGCTTACCGCGGACTAAGCTCCAACCTGCGCGCTTTTTAAATCGTTAAATTTTAATATCGCAGCGCGTCGCCATCGCGTGGCAAAAAGCAGATTAAAACGCCGCTCCGCCGCGTTTAAATTTAGCCCCGCGGATTTATGCCTTTCACGAGCGAGCACCGCCTGCAGAGCCGCGCGTTCAAATTTTAAATTTACTCCGCTCGATGCCGATTTTGCGATCCGTGCGCAACAAAAGAGCGCAATCCCGCCGCCGCTCGCGATAAAATTTAGCCGCACATGGCGGAGCGCTATGCTAGCAAATTTAAAACGCGCCGTATTTATGATCGTCGAAATTCAAGCTCGAACCGCCCGATCAAAATTCCGTCGCAGGCTGGAGTCTCAGCTTAAAACGCGCCGCCCGCGATCGGAACGTCGTTCCAAAGATACCTCACCTCGCCCGCGCTAATCTCGATGATCGAGTAAAAATCGCCACAGATAAGCAGATAGCGCCCGTCCGCGCGGGTTGCCAGATCCTTTGCGGTGAGCTTCTTGCCCAAGATCACGTCGCGCGCGTCGCCGTCATAAAAGTTTGGCTTAAGATCTAAAAACTCGAGCGG
>CAJPSJ010000027.1 GCA_905373295.1 uncultured Campylobacter sp.
TTGCTTGATAAATTTAGCACACTGCGTATCGTCGCAAAAATCCGCCTCGAAGACCTCACGCAGCTTCGCAAGCTCGCTCGCGCTAAGCTTATAAAATTTATCTCGCGCCAGGCTTTGCATCAGCTCGCTCGTGCGCGCATCGCCAAACATATCGCTAAGCAGCCGCTCAACGTTGGAGCTAATCAAAATATCCATCGCAGGGCTGATCGTGCGGATGAGCTCGCGCTTTCGCAGATCGTAGATACCGCGCGTAAAAAGCTCGGTTAGGATATTGTTCGCGTTTGAAGCGATCTTGATTTTACCGATCTTTGCGCCCATTTTTTTGGCGAAATACGCTCCCAGCGCGTTGCCGAAATTCCCGCTAGGCACTATGACGTCGAAGGTGTTAAATTTAGCGCTCTGTTTTGCGCTCTGCGCGCTGTTTGCGCCCGCTGCGGCGTCTAAATTTTGACTGCACGCCTGGCACTGATCGCTTTGCTTTAAATTTTGCTCAAAGCTCAATACGCCGTGCTTTGAGAAATAGATGCTAGCGTAGATATAGTAGATGATTTGAAATAAAATCCTGCCGAAATTTACCGAGTTTGCGGCGCTTAGATTTAAATTTGCTCGCGCGAGCTCGTTTTTGAAATCATCGTCAGCCAGCAGCGATTTTAGCGCGCGTTGCGTATCGTCGAAGTTGCCGCGCACGCCTAAAATTTTAAGATTTGCCGCGCTTTGTTTGACCATCTGCTGGCGCTGTATCTCGCTCGTGCCGCCCTGCGGATAGAGGCAGACCGCTTTGATGTTTTCGTCGTCCGCAAAGGCCTCTAGCGTCGCAGGCCCCGTGTCGCCGCTCGTGGCGCACATTATTAAGAATTTCTCGCCTCTGGATTTTGCGATGCTTTTTAAAAGCGCGCCAAAGGGCTGCAGCGCCATATCTTTAAACGCAAGCGTCGGGCCGTGGTAAAGCTCCAAAATATAGGCGTTTTCGCTTAGCTTTTTGATCTGGACGGGGCAGGCGGGGTTTTCAAATTTATCGTAGCGCTTTAGCGCGTCTTCAAAGACCTCGCTGCTTATGTCAAAATCGAAGCTTTCGATGATTTTAAGCGCGATCTGTTTGTAGCTCAAATCCTCGCACTGCTTAAAAAAATCCTCGCTCAAAAGCGGCAGCCTCTCGGGGCTAAAAAGCCCGCCGCCGCTCGCGCTCGGATTTAGCAGCGCGTAGCTAAGATCCGCTTTTTGCGAAAAATCTCTCGTAGAAACCAGTTTCATCTTTTTCCTTTTTAAAATTTTAAAATTTACGCCCGCCTAGGCGCTTTAAATTTGATCGCTTAGGTCGCTTGCACGGATTTGCGGCATTGCCGCTTTAAGCCTGCCGCCTCCGCGCTCGCGCCTAAATTTCTTCCTTTATCAAACTTCCTATGCCGCCGTCCGTGAAAAGCTCAAGCAGGATCGAGTGCGGAATTTTGCCGTTGATGATATGCGCGGCACTCGCGCCGTTTCGCACGCACTGCAAACACGCATCGACTTTGGGGATCATACCGCCTGCGATCGTACCGTCCTTTTTAAGCCTCGAAATGAGCGCGGCATCGAGCTTGCTGATTAAATTTCCCTCTTTATCGAGCACTCCGTCAATGTCGCTTAAAAATATCGCCTTGCTCGCTTTTAGCGCGGCTGCGATCCTGCTGGCGCAGAGATCGGCGTTGATATTAAAGCTCACGTTTTCGTCCGTCTCGCCGCCCGCAAGCGGAGCGATCACCGGCAGATAGTCCTTTTGCAGCAGGTCGTTTATCAGCTTGGTGTTTACCTCGGTGATCTCGCCTACGAAGCCGTATTTTTTCTCATCGAGAAATTTTGCCCTCAAAAGCCCGCCGTCCTTGCCGCTGATGCCGATCGCAGGCGCGCCGTTTTGGTTCAAAAGCGCCGTGATCTCTTTATTCACCGCGCCGCTTAGCACCATCTCGGTAATTTCGATCGCGTCTTTATTCGTTACGCGAAGTCCATTGCGAAACTCGCTCTGCACGCCGATCTTATCCAGGGTCTGATTGATCTTTTTGCCGCCGCCGTGCACGACGATGATCTTGATGCCGACCATATGCAAAAGCACGATGTCGCGGGCAAAATCAAGCTTGAGCGTATCATCGGTTTGCGCTGCGCCGCCGTATTTAACGACGAAAATTTTATCTCTAAATTTACGTATATAGGGCAGCGCGGAGATGATTACTTCGGCGGTTTTGCTCTTTTTTATCATAAAATTCCTTTAAAAACCTTATTTTATCATAGCTTGGTTTATGTAGTTTTGAATTTTGCGGATAAAGTTTTCGCTTAGCTTCAAATTTAACAAAATCACCGAAATTTCCGCGCCCAAATCCCTTAATTTCACGTAATCTTTCGCCGTGCATAGGATATGCTCCGCGCCCTCGCGCCTTAGCAGCTCTAAAATCTGCTCTTTTTTGAAATCATAATGATCTGGAAAAAATGCGTGAGCTTTCGCGAGCGGTAAAAACTCTTGCAAGCGCCAAGGCTTGGCGATAGCGCTGATTAAGATCGTGCGGGATTTTTCAAAACCAGCCTCTTTGGAATTTAAAATTTTATTCGCGGCGGCGGGGTTTAAATTTGAAATTTCATCTGCCGCGGTTTTTAAATTTAAATTTGAAATTTTATTCGCAGGATTTGAAATTTCATCCGTGCCGTTTAGCCCCTCTTGCAGATCCGCCGCCGAAACGATTTTAAGCTCCTGCAAAATGTCGCTCGGAGAGGGTATGAAATCTGCAAATTTATAAAAAAACGGCGGGTAGCGATACGCGGCGAACGGCAGACAAAAGGGCAGCTTCGGCGCGCTTTGCGGGCGCAGCAAGATATCAAATTTAGCGATATTAAATTTAGAAAACCCGTCGTCTAAGATCACCAGCTCAAAGCCGAGAGTTTGCGCGCGCAAAATCCCTGCGGCGCGATCTTCGCTGACGATCACGTTTGCGCCGCGCAGAAACAGCGCGTACTCCATCGCCTCATCGCCACTTTGCCCCACGTCGCAAAGTATCCGTCCGCCGAGCGCCACTTCGAGCAAGCCTCTGCTTTTGCGTCCGTATCCTCGAAGGATGATGCAGGTTTTAAACTCCTCGCTAAATTCTTTAAAAAGCGCCCGCACTAGCGGGGTTTTGCCGCTTCCGCCGAGGGTTAAATTTCCGACGCTGATTATTGGAATTTTAAATTTTTGCGGCTTAGCAAAGAGCCTTTTTAGGCAGACGATTAGCGTATAAAGCAGCGATAACGGCGCTAAAATCACTCCAAGCGCAAGCCACGCGGGGCTTGGGTCGTATAGGTTTCGCTCGATTAGGAGTTTAAACACGATTTTGCGCTATCTCTTTGATCTGCTCGCAAATGTAGCTCACATCGTCGTCGCTAAGCGCCGTATAGATCGGCAGGGATAAAATTTGCTGATAGTTTTTAAGCGCATTCGGGAAATCATTGACCTTGTAATTATATTTGCTTTTGTAGTAGCTTAGCAGATGCACCGGCACATAGTGCAGCGAAACGCTCACTCCGCGCGAGATCAGCGCCTTGGCGAAATCGTCGCGGTTTTTGTCGATCTTTACGATGAACTGAGTATAGATATGCTCCTCGCTGTCGCTTGGAAGCGTCACGTGAGGGCAGTTTGCGAGCTGCTCGCGGTAGGCTGCGGCGATCTGCTTGCGGCGCTTTATAAAGGTATCGGTTTTTGCAAACTGAGCGATCGCGTAGGCGGAATTTATGGCGTCAAGATCGTATTTTTGACCGATGCGATCGACGTCGTAGGTAAAGGACATATTGCCGTCTTTGTAAAAGGCGTCCCCTACGATGCCGCCGTTTCTTAAAATTTGCGCGGCACTTGCGATCTCATCGTCGTTCGTGATGAAAAAACCCGCCGTAGAGATCGCGTCTTGCGCTTGAGGATTGATCTGAAAGCACGATATGAGCGAGCTTTTAAGCGCTCCGATTTTTGCACCTTTATAGGTAGCGCCCATAGCGCGGCACGCATCATCTATAAGGATGATATTTTCGCTTTTAGCGACCTCGCTGATGGTGTCTATATCCGCAGCAAGCCCCGCGATGTGCGAGATGAAAGCGCATTTTAGCTTCTTATGGCGGTTCTGATCTATCGTGCGAGCAAGGCTTTCGCTCGTAATGTTAAAGCTTATCGGATCGATATCTACGAAAACGGGCTCTGCGTCGAAGTGGCGGATAACTTCAGCAACGTTAGGGAAGGAATTTACGGAGCATAAAATTTTATCTCCGCGCTTAATATCCATCGCGCAAAGCGCCAGATGCAGCGCCGTCGTGCCGCTCGTGGTAGATACGGCGTGCTTTACGCCGAAATATTTACAAATATCCTCTTCAAAAATTTCGCTATATCTTATATCGCTGTTGTAGAGGGCGCTTTTAATTAAGTCTTCCTCTTTTTTATCGATTTGAGCCTTATAAAACGGTATCTCTTTCATAAATCTCTCCTTAGTGCGCGGGCTCTATGCGAGCCACGGCCGGCATACGTAGTTTGAAGTTGTTTTTTAAAATTTTACGCACGATTAGCTTTACCAGATCTTTATTGTGGTTGGATTTTTTCAGATATTTCAGATCGTCCGCGCCGATCTGCTCGCCCGAACGGATCTTAGCCCTTAGATTAGGCCGCGAAAAAATATCTCTTAGCACGCTATCTAAGATCTCGTAGCTGTATCCAAGCTCACGTTCATCGCTTTGATTTTCCCATAGATCGGCGCTGGGAGCTTTTTTTATAATCGCATCGTCTATGCATAAAATTTTTGCAAATTTAAACAGATCGGTTTTAAAAATTTCTCCGATCGGATTAAACGCGCAGGCCAGATCGCCGTAGATCGTGCCGTAGCCTAGCATCCTCTCGCTAAGATTGCTCGTGCCTACGACTACGCCGCGTTTAGCCGCGCTGTAATCATAAAGCAAGCTCATTCTTACGCGCGCGGCGAAATTTCCGATGCGAAGCGGGCTTGCGCCGGGATTTAAGGCGATGAAGCTCTCTATAAACGGCGCTATCTCTTGGATTTCGTAGGGGATATTAAAGGATTCGCAGTGAAAGATCGCGTCGGCCATATTTTCTAAATTTGAATTACCGCTAGGCAGGATAAGTCCGTAAGTGGGGATCTCGGTAAGCGCACAAAGCGCAGAAACCACGGCGCTGTCAAGACCTCCGCTTATACCTACGACGAAGGCGTCTGCGCCCGTCTCATCGAGCCTCTCCGATAAAAAATCGGTCAGTTGCGGCAGCAAATCGTCCAAAAACATAATATTTAGCCTTAAAATTTTACGTTAAATTGTGCGAATTTTAACTATTTTTGGCTAAATTACGGCTTTAATTTAAGCTTAAAAGGAGGATTTAAATGCAAATTTTAAAAAAAGCTTTCGGCGAATACGTGACGAATTGCTACATCGTAAAGGGCGAGCAGGGCGATTTGGTGATCGATCCGGGGCAGGGCAGCTTTGATTGGGTTATGCAAAATACGGGAAAGATCGCGGCGGTTTTGAATACGCATGGGCATTTCGATCACGTTTACGACGACGTCAAGCTGCAAAGGGTGGGCGCTAAAATTTATATCCACGAGGACGACGCCTTTATGCTACGGGCGGATCCTTTTGAGATGATGCCAGAATCCATAGAAGCGGACGTGCTCATAAAAGGGCAGGAGCAAAGCCTTGAAATAGCGGGCTTTAACGTTAAATTTAGCCTCTTTGCAGGACACACGCCGGGCAGCTGTATGATTGAAGTGGACGGCGTGATCTTTAGCGGCGACGTCATATTCAAAGGCTCTATCGGCAGGTGGGATTTTCCCTTTTCAAGCGGCGCGCAGATGAAAGAATCTCTGCATAAAATTTTGCAGATAAAGGGCGATTTTACGCTCTATCCCGGACACGGCCCGAATACTAGCCTAGCGGCCGAGAGGCAAAATTTAAAATATTTTTTGCAGCTTTTTGAGCGTTGATTGTTTAAATTTAATTGCGCTTAGTCGCGCAAAAGGCAGTGAAGAGGTGTGAAGCGGCGTGAAGCGGCGTGAAGCTGCTCAGCGTCGGAAAATTTATACCGCTTTGCTTGCAGGCGCCGGAATTGATGCCGCTTTGCTCACATTGCAGGCGCCGAAATTTACTGTTTTATTTGCCGCTGCGAGCGTTAAATTATGCGCTGAGTTCGCACCACGCGCGTATTAGCGTGCTCTCCGTAGATAAAATTTTAAAATTTACCGTCGCTTGATTAAATTTAGCAAAATTCCGTGCCGCCGAATACAAAATTTTCCCCCGCGAGCCGAATAAATTTCGATAAAATTTTTACGCGTTTTTAAAGGCGCAAATTACGCCCGAAGCTCATTTTATATCGGTGCACAGGTGCACGAAAAATGTTTTAAAGGCGCAGATCACGCCCGAAGCCGCACGTAGACACGCCTCGGGGCGGGGTAACCCTCGATCGTGCGCGAGCTATCGTGTGGGTCAAGAAAATTCTCCAAGCTCTGCCCGTCGATCCACTCCGTTTTGCGCTGCTCGCTAGCATCTGTGGGCTTTTGAGCCAAAATTTCAAAATCTCTAAATTTCGCCCGCTCGCACCAATTCTGAAGCGCGCCGACGGTCGGGACGAAGTAGATATTTGAAATTTTTGAGTAGCTGTTTTTCGGACACAGCGCGAAATCGCTCGCTCCCTCGATATACATCGTGTCTAAAATCACCTCGCCGCCCGCATATAGCGAGGCTCGCAGATCTTTTAGCATCTTTACGGGGTCGCTGCGATGGTAGATGACGCCGAGGCAGAAGATCGTATCGAATTTGTGCTCGTAAAAAGGCAGATGCTCTACGCCTAAAAGCTCGAATTTCGCGCCGCTGCGGAGGAATTTCTCGATGAAGCTAAACTGCAGATAAAATAGCGCGCTCGGGTCAAACCCCACTAGCCGCGCAGGCGCTAGCTCGCTTGCGCGAAACATATAGTAGCCGTTGTTGCAGCCCACGTCGGCGACGGTTTTGCCGCTCAGATTTAAAAACGGCCGCAGCAGGTTAAATTTCACGAAGCTTCGCCACTCGGCATCGATGAAAAGCTCACCCAGCGCGAAAGGCCCTTTGCGCCACGGCTTTAGCGCCCGCGCGATACGCAAAATTTCATTCTCTTGCTCCGCGCTAGCGCTAAAGCTCGCCCGCACGACATCGCCGCACTCGCACTCGCACTCGCCTATTTGCAGCGCCTCGATCGCGCTTAAAATTTCGCAGTTTTGCCCGCTTTGCAGCTTTTTAAAGTTCTCGTCTCTGATTTTTTGCAGATCCATTTTTAATCCTAAAATTTCAAATTTGGCGCCATTTTAACATAAAATTTTATCCATTTTAAGGCGCAAAGAGATAAAATCGACTTGCAATTCAAGCAAAGGAGCAAAAAATGCAAGAAGCAAAAACGAGAAAATTCAGTCTCAGATTTAATCACGAAATTTCAAGTAGTGGCGCAGAGGTGCGGCTTTGGCTGCCGTTAGTGCTGCAAGAGCCCTATCAGAGGTTGCTTGGCGAATATCATGCCCGCTCAAATGCACAAGAGTCGGCTATCTGCGGAGATCATATAAGCACGTACTACGCGCGCTTCGCACCCGATAAAGAGGTAAGAGCGGGTGTCGGCAAATACGGCGAGCAAGGTGTCGTAGGCGAAGATGACGATTATTTTGAGCTTAGCTTCGATATTGAAATTTCGGAGCGAAACACCGATTTTAGCAAGGTAAGCTTTAATGAAAATGAGCGCTTGAGCCCCGAGATCGAGGAGTTTTTAAAGCCATCAAAGCTAATTCCGGTAGAAGGCGCTGCGAAACAAAAATCAGACGAGATCACTAGCTCGCTTAAAGGCGATCTGGAAAAGGCGCGCGCGATTTATGAGTGGATCGCAAAAAATATGAGTCGCGATAATAGCGTGATCGCATGCGGCAGCGGCGATGCAGCAGCGATTTTAAGCGGCGGCAAGCTAAGCGGCAAATGCGCCGATATTAATAGCGTGTTCGTAGCGCTCTGCAGGGCAGCCGGCATTCCTGCTCGCGCTATTTACGGCATCCGCACGGGCGCAGCGCAGAAATTTTCGCCTGAAATGGGCGTCATGGGCGCCTTAAGCGGCAATGCGCTTGAAATTTCGGGCGCACAGCATTGCAGAGCGGAATTTTATCTAAAAGGCTATGGCTGGATCCCGGTCGATCCCGCGGACGTCGCAAAGGTGCGCCTAGGCGAAGGCTTAAGCGAGGATGACTCCAAACTCGCGCGAGTGCGGGAGTATCTTTTCGGCAACTGGGAGCCGTGCTGGCTGGGCTTTAACTACGCTCGCGAAATCGTGCTAAATCCGCGCCCGGCGCATGTCCCGATTGAAATTTTTTCGCATCCGTATTGCGAAGTGGGTGGTACGCCGAAAGATCCGTACTCGCCTAAAAATTTTATCTACGAGTATTTTTCGCGCGAAATTTAGTCCTTTGGTGGCCTGTGTTTTGCCGCCGCGATTTGCTTAAGCTAAGCTGCCGCGCTTCGTCGAAGCTCAACTGTTTCATCGAAACGCACGCTTGGCTTTTGCGACAGCGGCGCTTTTTGCGTGGTTTAGCCTACGCCGCCGATACATACTGCCTGCGCGCCTAGTTTGCGGGCTATCATGCCCGCTTGGGCGAAATTTCGCGCCGTGTCTTTGGGCGAAATTTTGAAATTTTAAAATTCCGCGGCGAGCAAAATTATAAAATTTTAAAGCGAGCGGAATTTTGAAATTTTAAATATGGATAGAATTTTAAAATTTACGGCTTGCAGAATTTTAAATTTAGCGATTTCAAAGCCGCAAAAGGCTAAAATCCATGCGTAATTAGGGCTAAGGCTTAGCCATTTTATTTTGAAGGCATTTCATGCAAAGACGCGATTTTTTAAGAAACACTGCGATTTTAGGCGCCGTTATGGCAACTCCGAGTACCATTTTGGGCGGGGAAAAAGTCATTGGCAAAAAGAGAGCTTTTGGGCTCTCGCTAAATCACGAAATTTTGGAGAAGGGCAAGCAGACGCGGCTTTGGATACCGCTTCCTCTCATCACGGAGTATCAAAAGGTAAGCGACATAAAATTTGACGGCAATTTCAACGATCCGTCCGTGGACTATGGCGAAATTCCGACGCTCTATGCCGGCTACGTCGGGGTGGCAAAGCCCACGCTAAACATTAAATTTAACGTCGAGACCTTTGAGCGAAATACCGACTTTAGCAATGTAAAATTTAATCCGAACGAAAAGCTTAACCCCGAGGTGGCGAAGTTTTTAGAGCCTAGCACACAGATTCAAATCGACGGCGTCGTTAAGCAAAAATCAGACGAGATCGCAGGCGGCGTCAAGGGTGATCTGGAAAAGGCGCGCGCGATTTATACGTGGGTGGCAAACACTATGCAGCGCGATAACAGCGTGCTAGGCTGCGGGCTAGGGGACGTGAAGCAAATTTTAAGTAGCGGCAAGCTAAGCGGCAAATGCACCGACATAAATAGCGTTTTCGTTGCACTTTGCCGCGCGCAAGGCATCGCCGCAAGAGAGATGTTTGGTATCCGCGTCGGCGCGTCGAGATTTAGCGCTCAAATGGGCGTCGCGCCTAAAGACGGCGTCAGCCATATCTCGGGCGCGCAGCATTGCAGGGCGGAATTTTATCTAAAAGGCCACGGCTGGATCCCCGTCGATCCCGCGGACGTTACAAAGGTGCGATTGGGCGAGAAGCTAAGCAATGACGACAGCAAGCTCGCTAAAATTCGCGAGTATTTATTTGGTAACTGGGAGATGTGTTGGATCGGCTTTAACTACGGCAGAGACTTCACGCTAAGCCCACGCCCAGCGCAGTTTCCGATCAATAATTTCGGCTATCCTTACGGCGAAGTGGACGGCAACACGCTTAATTACTACTCGCCGAAAGATTTCAGCTACGATTACAGGTCGAAGGAGCTGTAGCGGTTCGCGTTTTGCTATGCGGCGCGCCAGCTTGGGCTTTTTGAGTGGGCATGTAGAGAGACTTTCGGCTAGGCGATTTTGAAGCGGATACATAAAGGCACGCCTGATTTGCGCGCTGCCGCGCTTGCATTGGAAAAAAATTCCGCGCTTTATTTGGCGTGGAATTTTAAAATTTTTTAGAATTTCGTGAGCGACATAGCGGCGAAATTTTGAAATTTTAAAGCGAGCAAAATTTTAAAATTTACGGCTTACGGAATTTAAAATTTAGCCTCTTTGCGCGAAATTCCGCGGTGGAATTTGCGGCGTAAAATTCCGCGCGCCGGGCTAGCGGCGGCACGGCAATACCTATACTGAAAGGCAAAATTTGAAAACCGAACTAGAAAACCTCGCGCAAGAAACCTCGGCGCAAAACCGAAAAAATTTTAGCAAAAATCGCTTCGGCGCGCGCAGTCTGTGGCTGATATTCGCCGCGATTTTTAGCGCGGTCGCGGCGACGTTTTGCTGCCTGCCCGCGCTTTTATTTTTGATTTTCGGCGCGAGCTTTTCCATTTTTTCAGGCGCAGAGGCGCTGGAAGGTTACCGTGCGCCGCTTTCTGCGTTAGCGCTTTTTTGCTTCGCGCTTTCCGCGTTTTTCTTTTTCAAAAAGCCGCGCGCATGCTCGCTGCAAAGCGGGCGCAAAAAATGGATTCTGATCTACGCGCTCTTAGGAGCCTTGCTTGCCTTTATGCTTACATATCCCGAAATTTTAGGAGGGCTTTATGCGTAAAATTTTGTTTTTGATGCTTGGATTTACAGCGCTTTTTGCCGACAAAGAGGTTAAAATTTACGTGGAAAAAATCCACTGCCCGCTCTGCACCGCGATCGTGCGAAAGGCGCTTTTGCAAACGCCAGGCGTGATAAGCGCGAAGGTTTCACAGCAGAGCAAAACCGCGACCGTCGCGGCAAAGGATGATACAAACGCGACCGCGATGCTTGAGGCGATCGCAAAAACGGGCTATGAAGGCGTAATCGTAAAATAAAAATCCTCGGAAAATTCGGACTAAATTTTAAATAAATTCTTGCTAAATTTCGGTAAAATTCATGCGACTTTGCATAAAATTTCATTTTGCGCGGCTTGCCTGCAGCGTAAGCTAGCGCGATTGAAATTCTGCGTGTATTTTGCAGAAGCACTATATCGGCGCTGTCGCGTTTAAATTTAGCGGTATGTGTCGCCGCATATACTCCGCGCTACAATAAATTCTAAAGGAGCAAACATGCAAAAAAACGAGGTTATGAACGATTTTAAGAAGCTGTGCGAGATACCGCACTGCAGCTGCGAAACGGAGCAGATGAGGGAGTTTTTGGCGGATTTTGCGCGCTCTCAGGGCTTTAGCGTGAACGTCGATCAGGCGGGTAACATCCACGCCGTAAAGGGTGAGCCTAAAATCTGCCTGCAAAGCCACTACGATATGGTTTGTGTGGGCGCGGCGCCGAATTTAGAGCTGATCGAAGAAAACGGCATCCTAAGGGCGAAAAACTCGACTCTAGGCGCTGATGATGGCATCGGCGTGGCGATGATGATGGGCGCGATGCGGGAGTTTGCAAATTTAGAGTGCCTCTTTACCAACGACGAAGAGGTCGGACTCGTGGGCGCAAACGCTTTTAAGGGTAAAATTTTATCGCCCAATCTGCTAAATTTAGACAGCGAAGAGGATGACCGCGTGACGCTAGGATGCGCCGGCGGCATAAACGTAAGCGCAAAAATCGGCGCCGTGAGCGTCAAAAAGAGCGGTAAAATTTACGAGATCGGCGTTACCGGACTTAGCGGCGGACACTCGGGTAACGAGATACACAAAAATATCCCAAACGCGACGAAACTGCTAGCGAAATTCCTAGCCGAGGAGGGCTGCGAGCTGATTAGCCTGGACTTTGGCGAGAGGAGCAACTCAATCCCCGCAAACGCCGTGTGCAAGGCGCTATGTGCGCATGAGCCGGCGCAGCGCGGCCTAGCGTGGGTAAAGAGCCTCGGCGAGGGCGAAGCGGACGTGCTGGTAAACAGCGGCAAAATTTTGGCGCTAATTAACTCCTTCGCCCAGGGCGTGCGCAGCTACGACACCGAGCTTGGCATGGTAAATGAAAGCATAAATCTCTCGACCGTTAAGCAAAAAGAGGGCGTGATCGAGTTTGACTTTTTCGGACGCGCGATGAAGCGCGAGGGGCTTGAAAATCTGGGCTTTGAGACCGCTACGCTGGCTAGCGCGCTGGGTTTTGAGGTCAGAGTAGCCGACCGCTCGGCGAACTGGGCGCCGAGCATCAGCGACTTCGCGCATCTGGTGCTCGAAGAACTGCAAAAACAAAAGCCGCAGGCCAAATTTGCCGCCGTGCACGCAGGCCTTGAGTGCGGCGTACTGGTCGCAAAACAGCTCGAGCTGCAAGCTTGCTCCATAGGTCCCAATATCCACTCGCCTCACTCCGTGAACGAGCACTGCGAGATAGCGTCGGTGGAGATGATAGCGGAAGTGGTGAGAAATATCGTCGCTAGACTTCAGTAGCCTAGGAAGGCTTGTCTCACGAGCGCTTTTGAAAGAGATTTGAAAATTTTAATCTGCGACAGGCTTCATGCCTAGTCTTGATTAAAATTTTCTGCACAACTTTCAAAATCATCTCGCAATTTTGCAGAAAATTTTTGATCTGGCTTTCCATTTTTATCTCCTTTTAA
>CAJPSJ010000028.1 GCA_905373295.1 uncultured Campylobacter sp.
AAAAGTTAAAGAAGTAGTTGCTCGGGCTTAAGAAATCGTGGATCTTTTGGATAATCGGATTGGTGCTTGCCTGCAAAATAGTGGTCGGAAACATCAAAATCGCGCTTGCAAAAATAGGCGGAATGACGCCGCTTAAATTTAGCTTGATCGGCACATAGTTCATAATGCGCTTGTTTTGATTCGCCATCAATACCTTGCGTGAAAACGAAACTGGAATTCTGCGTTCACCTAGCTCCACATATAAAATTGCACCAATAGTAGCCAGGATAATTAGCACGATCGCGATTAGCTTTAAAACGTTCATCTCGCCAGTATTTACTAAATTTACGGTACTTCCGATCGCTCTAGGGATGGCGCTAACGATACCCGCAAAGATGATAAGGCTGGTGCCGTTACCGACGCCGCGCTGCGTAATCTGCTCGCCGATCCACATCAAAAGCATGGTGCCTGCCAGCATCGAAATGCACGAGATAAAAACAAACTCGTTGGTATTTTCAGCCATTATCGCAGGCGCTCCGGTTTGTCCGTGGATGCCCTGCAAGCCGATGCTAACACCGATGGATTGAACCATAGCAATCGCTATGGTAGCGTATCGGATGATCTGCATATATTTCTGCATACCGTCGCGCTCTTTTTTGAGTTTGCCTAAATTTGGAAAGGTTGCGGCGAGCAGCTCCATAATGATCGAAGCGGTAATATAAGGCATAATGCCTAGCGAGATAACGCTGAATCGCTCCGCCGCGTTACCGCTAAACATATTAAACATTCCAAAAGCGTTGTTGCTATTGCTTTGAAAAAATTGCTTTATAACCTCAACGTCCACTCCCGGAACCGGCACGTAAGCTAGCAACCTATAGGCAAAAAGAAAGCCCAAAGTAATGAGAATTTTGTTGCGTAGCGATTTATTCATTATTTTTGTCCGCTAAATTTTACGTTCTCGTCTTTGATCTTGCTAGCGAGCGCTTTTGCGCCTACGCCGATCAGCTTGATCTTTTTAACGGAATTTGAAATTTTATGAACCGACTTGATGCTTTCGACCGTGATCTCGCTAAGATCTTTGATAGCTTCGATTTTATCGACGTTAATCACGTAAGGTTTTTCAAATTTAGAAGTAAAACCTACCTTTGGAAGCCTTCGCTGAATCGGCTGCTGACCGCCCTCGAAGCCTCTTTTTTCATGAGAGCCGGTGCGCGCGGTCTGACCTTTGCCACCGCGACCAGCAGTTTTACCCAGGCCGCTTCCTTGACCACGACCCAAGCGCTTAGTAGCGTGAGTCGAGCCTGGGGCTTTTTTAAGATTTTCTAATCCCATCTTTTATCCTTGTTAGTGTTTTAACATACTAAGAGCTTTCATCGTAGCTCTTACGACATTTGAGGAGTTGTTCGAACCTAGCGATTTGGTGAGGATATCTTTAACACCCGCAAGCTCTAAAACTGGGCGGACTGAACCGCCTGCGATAACGCCAGTACCTTCGCTCGCCGGCTTAAGTAAAATTTTGCTCGCATTGTATTTAACTTCAATATCGTGAGTGATAGTAGAGCCGTTTAAATTTACCTTGATGATATTTTTAAACGCATCGTCTACCGCTTTTTTAATCGCATCGGGAACCTCTTTGGACTTACCAAAGCCAAAGCCTACCAAGCCATTTCTATTACCTACTACGATAAGAGCCGTAAACCTAAACCTTCTACCGCCTTTAACGACCTTCGTAACCCTACCGATATTGACGATTACCTCTTCGAATTCTTCTCTATTATACTTTTCCACAATCATTCCTTTGGGTTATAGTTTGATGCCGTTTTGGCGTAGCGACTCGGCAAAGCTTGCGATTACGCCATGATACAAATAGCCATTGCGATCGAAAATCGCTTCAGAGATGCCTTTATCTTTTAGCTTGGAGGCTAAATCTTTAGCTAAGCTAGCCGCGCCCTCTTTGTTTGCCTTTAAATTTAAAACCTTACCGCTGCTAGCGCACAAAGTCGCGCTCGCCGCGTCGTCGATAGCCTGAGCGTAAACTGTCCTATTGGATTTAAAAATAGAAATTCTAGGGCAAGATGCGACGCCTGAAATTTTAGCGCGAATTCTTCTTTTTCTCTTGATTCGTAAAGAGATCTTTCTTTTTAATACGTTCTGTGTCATTTCTCAACCCTTATTTCTTAGCTGTTTTTCCGGCTTTGCGGATGATATGCTCTTCAAGATACTTGATGCCTTTACCCTTGTACGGCTCAGGCGGTCTGAATCCTCTGATCTCGGCTGCTACTTGACCTACTTGCTGCTTATCGTCGCCTTTGATGGTTACGACGTTTTTATCTACCGAGATTTCGATTCCCTTTGGAGATTCAAAATTTATCGGATGCGAAAAGCCCAAATTTAGCTCAAGCACCTTACCTTTCATCGCAGCCCTATAGCCGACGCCGTTGATTTCGAGCTGTTTTGAAAAGCCCTCGGTAAGACCAAGGACGATATTGTTGGCTAAAGCGCGGTATGTTCCCCAATACGCCCTGCTCTGCCTATCCTCACCCTTAGGTGAGAATTCTATCTTTCCGTCTTCGATTTTTACATCGACATGACCTTTTAAATCAAGCTCTTTTTCGTTATTCGATTTTTTAAATTTTAACGACGAGCCGTCAATCTTGACCTCTAAGCCGTTTGGAATAGAGATCGGTTTTTTACCAATTCTTGACATAATTTTCCTTTTTATTTGTCTAGGGTATGTCTACTTTTACGAATGGATACCACAATGCCATAAAAAGTAGAAACTTCTTACCAGATCGTGCAAAGCACTTCGCCGCCGACGCCGGCTTTGTGCGCGTCGATACCGCTCATAACACCTTTGCTTGTGCTAACGACGACAGTTCCGTAGCCGTTTTTGAAGCGCTTGATCTCGTCTTTGCCTTGATATACGCGGCGACCCGGAGTCGAAATTCTTTTAACTTCGTTTATCACGCTCCTGCCCTTTTCGTCGTATTTAAGCACTACGTTGATGATCTTTTTATTGTTTTCCTCTACTACGTTGTAGCTCTCGATATAGCCCTTCTCGGCTAAAATTTTAAGCATAGCCTCAACGACGTTTGAGTGAAAAAGCTTAGTCGTATCTAGCCTTCGCATCGCAGCATTTCTGATGCGAGTTAGTCCATCTGAAATAAGATCGTTAATCATCTCTTCTCCTTACCAGCTTGCTTTTTTTAGACCCGGGATCAAGCCCTCATTTGCCATCTTGCGAAGGCAAACGCGACAAATTCCAAAATCCTTATAAACGGAGTGCGGACGACCGCAAATTTGACATCTGGTATATGCGCGAGTGCTAAATTTAGCAGGGCGTTTCGCCTTGGCTACCATTGATTTTTTTGCCATATCATTTTCCTTTTGCAAAAGGCATGCCGAATAACTCTAGCAATTTAAATGCCTCTTTATCGTTATTTGTAGTCGTTACGACGGTTATATTCATACCGTGAGTTCTTAAAATTTGATCGTATTCGACCTCTGGGAACATCAGCTGCTCTTGCAAGCCGAAGTTATAATTGCCGCGTCCGTCAAAGCCCGTTCTAGGTAGTCCTCGGAAATCCTTAACTCTAGGAAGCGCGATAGAGATCAGTTTGTCTAGAAAGGCGAACATCTGCTCTTTTCGTAACGTAACCATTATGCCTACCGGGAAACCTTCGCGCACTTTAAAGCCGGCAACCGATTTTTTTGCATTGACGATAAGTGCTTTTTGACCTGCGATCAGCGAGATAGTATCTGCCATATTTTGAAGCACTTTTTGATCTTTGCTCGATTCGCCCGTTCCTACGCTGATAACTATCTTTTCAAGCGCTGGGATAAGCATAGGATTTTTTATATCAAATTCTTTCTGCAAAGCAGCTCTGATGGAATTAGCGTATTTATCTTTTAGTCTGCTCATAATCAACCCTCTACCAACGCAACGTTTGAAATATCCATAGGCATCTCTTTACTTGTAAAGCCGCCTTGCGGATTTTGCTCGGTTGGTTTGATAGCCTTTTTAGCCATTTTACAACCCTCGACGATAACTTGAGCTTTTTTAGGAAACACGGCCTTAACGGTGCCTGTTTTGCCCTTATCGTCACCTGCGATGATCTTTACTTGATCGCCCTTTTTAATCTTAAATTTTACTGCCATTATAAAACCTCCGGAGCCAGCGAAACGATCTTCATAAAACCGCCGTATCTGACCTCTCTACCGATAGGACCGAAAATACGAGTGCCGATCGGCTCTTTTTTTGAATCCAAAATAACGGCTGCGTTCTCATCGAATCTAATTAGCGAGCCGTTGCCTCTATGCAACTCTTTAGTCGTACGAACGACTACGGCTTTTACTACTTGACCGCGCTTAATCTTGCCGTTAGGGAGCGCTTTTTTTACAGAGCAAACGATAATATCGCCGATTGTGGCGTATCTTCTTTTGCTGCCGCCCAAAACTTTAATACACATAAGTTCTTTTGCGCCGCTATTATCAGCCACCGCAAGTCTGGTAAAACTCTGTATCATTATTCAACTCCTGTTTTCAAAACCGCTTTTAAGCGAAACGATTTTCTAGCGCTTAGCGGTCTGCACTCGATCGCAGATATGGTGTCGCCAATCTTTACGACGTTGTTCTCATCGTGGATCAGATATTTTTTAAATCTTTTTACGATCTTTCTATATCTAGGGTGCATAACCCTTCGCTCTACCAAAACGGTAGCTGTTTTATCGCCCGCCTTCTTTACGACTACGCCTTGAATTTCTCTTTTAAATGCCATAACCTATCCTTATTTCGCTTTAATAGCTGTATTGATTCTAGCGATATCTTTTTTGATAGCGCGAATCTCGTTAGGATTGCTTAGCTGCATAGTTTTTAGCTTTTGTCTAGCCGTAAATAAAAGCAACTTACTTTGTTTCAACATAGAATTTAGCTCAGCTAAATCTTTATCTTTCAAATCAGTATATTTCATTTTCGCTTTCCCTACTTACGATTTTCGTTTTAAAAGGTAGTTTATGAATTGAAAGCATAAGCGCCTCTTTAGCAACCTCTTCGCTAACGCCGGTCATCTCAAAAATGATCCTGCCCGGTTTTATATTCATTACCCACTCTTCTACGCCGCTCTTACCCTTACCCATACGAGTTTGTAGGGGCTTTTTGGTAAGCGGTTTGTCTGGGAATACCTTAATCCAAATTTTAGCTTGACGATTCACGAAGCGCGTCATCGCGACACGAGCCGCTTCGATCTGGCGAGAATTTACCCTACCCGCCTCTACCGCTTTGATACCGAAATCACCGAACGTCAAGGAATTTCCTCTCGTCGCGTAGCCGCGATTGCGACCTTTCATCATCTTGCGGTATTTTGTTCTTTTTGGCATCAACATAACTATTTACCTCTTCTTGGTCTGCGTGTTTTTTTAGGCGCATCATCGGTCTTTTCAGCCTGGATGCCTTTTTGTAAAATTTCACCCTTAAAGATCCAAACCTTAATACCGATATTACCGTAGGTCGTATGCGCTTCGGCAAAGCCGTAATCGATCCTAGCCCTTAGAGTATGAAGCGGAACGCGTCCCTCCAAATACCATTCGGTTCTAGCCATCTCGGCGCCGCCTAAGCGACCTGCGACGCAAATTTTAATTCCCTTTGCGCCTGCTTTTTGAGCGCCTTGGATGACCTTCTTCATAGCGCGGCGGAATGCAACGCGGCGCTCTAGCTGCATAGCTACGTTTTCCGCAGCTAAAAGTGCGTTTGAGCCTACTTTGCGCTCCTCTTTGATATTGATCGCTATGTCTTTATTGACTAGCTTAACGACTTCGCTTCTTAAATTTTCGACCTCGCCGCCTTTTTTGCCGATGATGATACCCGGTCTTGCGGCTACGATCGTTACGCGAATTTTCTTAGCCGTTCTTTCGATAAGAATTTGGCTAATTCCCGCATAATAAAGCTTAGCTTTTAAAAATTTGCGGATCTTGTAATCCTCGCCGATACTCTCGGAAAGCGTCGCTTTAGAAGGAAACCATCTAGACTCCCAATTTCGATTAATTCCTAATCTTAATCCGATCGGATTTACTTTCTGTCCCATTTACGCTTCCTTCTTACTTGGTTTTGCTACTTCGACGATGATGTGTGAAGTAGGCTTGCGGATACGGCTAGCCGTACCTCTGGCGCGCGGACGAAATCTCTTAAGCACCGGACCTGCATCCACTCGGCAGCTGGTAACTACGACCTCTTCAGGCTCAAAGCCGCCGTTTGCGACCGCGCTCGAAATCGCCGTAGCGATATATTTCGCACCGCGATTAGGCGTAAATTCCAAAGTAGCAAGGGCAAATTCCGCATTCATACCTTGAATTTGTTTTGCGATAAGTCTTGCTTTTGTCGGCGAAAGGCGAACAAATTTAATAGTTGATTTACTCATATTCTATCCTTACTTGCCGATCTTTTTCTGCACGGAGCCTTTGTGGCCCTTGAAAGTGCGTGTAGGAGCGAACTCGCCTAATTTATAACCGATATGATGCTCGGTGACGTAAACCGGGATAAAATTCTTTCCGTTATGAACGTTAAACGTAAGTCCGATCATCTCAGGCACGATCGTGCTTCGTCTCGACCAAGTCTTAATCGGTTTGTTATCGCCGGCTTTCTTTGCCGCAACGACTTTTTTCATTACGTGATCATCTACGAAAGGACCTTTTTTTAGCGATCTAGCCATTTTTATTTTCCTTTCCTTCTTGAAATTATAAGCTTATCGCTCGCTTTTTTATGGCGAGTTTTATAGCCCTTCGTCGGTTTGCCCCACGGAGTTACCGGATGGCGACCGGAGTTTTTCTTACCCTCGCCACCGCCGTGTGGGTGATCAACCGGGTTCATCGCAGAACCTCTGGTTTGAGGACGGATACCTCTGTGGCGATTGCGTCCGGCTTTGCCGATGACGACGTTTGCCCACTCTTCGTTACCTACTACGCCAATACTAGCCATGCACTCTGCGAGCACTCTTCTCATCTCGCCGCTAGGCAGACGTAAAATGACGTATTTTTCCTCTTTACCCATAAGCTGAGCATAGCCTCCGGCGCTACGCGCCATTTGAGCGCCTTTGCCCGGTTTTAACTCGATATTATGCAAGATAGTTCCCACAGGGATATTTTTCATCTTCATCGCGTTACCAGGTTTAATATCTAATCCGCCCTCGGCAGCGGCTACTATGTCGCCCACTTTAAGATCGTTAGGCTTGATGATGTAGCGCTTCTCACCGTCTGCGTATGAGATCAATGCGATACGGCAGTTGCGATTCGGATCGTATTCGATCGCCTCGACCTTGCCAGCAACGCCGAATTTATTTCGCTTAAAATCGATAATTCTATAAAGTTTAGCAGCTCCTGCTTGTTTATGGCGGCTGGTAATGCGACCATTATTGTTTCTTCCGGCTGCGGCAGGAATTTTAACGAGCAAGCCTCTAACGCTAGCTTTTGCAGTGATATCCTCGCTGCTAAGACCGGTCATAAATCTTCTACTTGGAGTATACGGTTTATAAGTTTTAATCGCCATTTTACGCCTCCACGCTTTCTAAGCTTGCGCCCTCAGGTAGTTTGACGTAGAATTTTTTCACATCGTTTCTAACGCCAGTTCTGCCTTTAAATCTTTTTAATTTGCCGTCCTGTCTTAAAGAATTTATCTTTAGCGGAGTAATCCCGAAATAGTTCTTTAAAACGCTCTTTAGTCCGTTTTTAGTAACCGACGGGCTAGTTTGGATAACGACCACGCCGTTTTCTTGAAGACCGAGAGACTTTTCCGTATAAAGGATCGTTTTGATATCTGTTATATCTGCCATTTTAGTCCTCTTTCACTATTGATTCAAATGCCGCTTTTTCGAATACGACCGAGCCGTAAACTGCGATTAGGTAAGCATTGACCTCGCTTACATCGATGACATAGCAATTTTTTAGATTTCTATAGGCCAAAAGAGTTTGCGCGTCTAGCTCGTTTTTAACGATTAGCGCATCTCTAACGCCCAGTTTCTTAATAAAATTTGCCGCATCTTTAGTCTTGCCGCTTTTTAGCTCCAAATCGTCGAAGATAAAAATTTTACCCTCATTTGCTTTCTCATTGATAGCAAATTCTAGTGCAAGGCGTTTTTGCTTTTTATTGACCTTCTGCTCGTAATTTCGCTCGTTAGTCGGACCGAATGCGACCGCGCCGCCTACCCAGACATTGGTTCTCGTTGAGCCCGCGCGTGCGCCGCCGCGACCCTTTTGTCGCCATGGTTTTTTGCCGCCGCCGCTAACCTCGGCGCGAGTTTTAGCGTTAGCCGTATTTGCACGAAGTGAAGCAAGGTAAGATTTGACGTACAAATATAGATTGTGCGAATTGACTTCCGAAAATTTCGCAGGGATTTCAATTTCGCTTGCTTTTTCTAGTTTTTCGTTAAGAACGCTTACTTTACTCATTTTACTATCCTTATTCTGCCCATTGCGCCGTTAAATCCAGGAACCGAGCCCTTAAGCACTAAAATTTTGTTCTCAGCATCAAAGCTTACGACTTCGTTTTTAGCAGTGATCGTTTCGTTTCCAGTGTGTCCCGCCATCCTCATACCAGGCTGAACGCGACCGGGCCACTCGCAGTTGCCAATAGAACCAGGCCTTCGGTGGAAGCGGCTACCGTGCGCTGCAGGACCGCCCGCAAAGCCATGGCGCTTAATAACGCCCTGATAGCCCTTGCCCTTGGATCTGAAGCTTACTTTTACGATCTTCGCTCCGCTCAAAACATCTAAATTTTGATCGCCAAGCTCGGCATTTTCTAAGCTTAGAGTCGCAAATTTATTAAATTCCTTGCTTAGACTATATTTTTTTTGAATTCCGGCGATAGCTTTGTTATGTGCTTTGCCGTCTGCGTAGGCTACGATAGCTTTTTTCTCATCGCAAACTTCGCAAATTTTGCTATTGATAAGTCGCAAAAGCGTCACGGGCGTGCTGCTCGTGTCGATCGTCCTACTCATACCTATTTTTTCTACGATATATTCCATTGTTTTACCCCTTATTTGCCCATCGCGTGAACTTCGACGTTGACTTCCGGAGCCAAATCAAGCTTAGTTAGCGAATCAACCGTATCCGGAGTCGCCGCTACGATGTCTAGCATACGAGCGTGAATTTTCATCTCAAACTGCTCTCTGGAGTCTTTATTTACGTGCGGAGATCTTAAAACGGTGTAGCGTTTAATCTTCGTAGGCATCGGCACGGGACCTCTGACGTCCGCACCTGTTCTTTTTACGGCTTCAACGATAGCCGAAACTGTGCGATCTAAAACTCGATGGTCATAAGCCTTGAGTTTTAACCTAATTTTTTGCATCACTTTTCCTTAATAAAGAACTTGTCGCAACGCGCGACCTTTTGTTTCAAACAAAAGACGCACATTATATAAAAGCGCTCCCTTTTTGTCAAGAAAATAGCCAAATTTTATTAAAATATTTCCTTATTAAAAGGAAAAATATATAGAATTCCGAAAATTTTTAAAGTGCCGAAAAATTTCAATACAAAAATTTTAGATAAATTTAGACGGATATAAAAAATCTCATTAGGATTTCTAGGATTTATTTCCTTTTAATAAGGAAAATTTTAAAATACCTAATATGAATGATCTAAAATTTTTTTACGAAAACCCGCCGGAATTTATGGGCTTTATTCCGCGCAAAAGAGGTATCAGCTCTGCCAAAACTATAATATACGGAGTGCTAAATTCCGGCAAAAGCGCCGTGCTGAAAAATGAAATTTCAGAACTTAAAAAAGATGAAATTTTGTATCTAAATTTAGCCGATCTACGCCTTGAAGAGGCGGTAGCGAATGATGCAATTTTTGCAGCTAGAAATAGCGCAGGCAATACAAAGGCTAGCGAAGTAAACGAGCATGAAATAAGCAGAGAAGCTACGTTAGACGCGGAAATTTCGGATACGGGCGAATTTTACCGCGCCGCCGTAAAAAATACAGATACAAAAAACATAAGCGCAGGCAGCTCAAACAACGCAAGAAATATGGAGTCCGATGGCGCAAAAAACAGGAGTGAGAATTTCTTCCGTGAGATCAAAGAATTTTTAGCGGCAAACGAGCAAATTTCATCGCTTTTTTTAGATAATTTTAGTAGCGCCGATTTTGAAATTTCATCGCTTCAAAGCTTTGCTGGGGGGCTAAATTTAAAGCGTTTTATCATCTCTACGCGCGATAAAGAGTTGATCCTGCCGGGCTTTGAGCGGCTTGAGCTTTTGCCGCTTTCGTTTGAAGAATTTATCGCCTTCGACAAGCGTCACAACGAAATAAACTCGATGATTTCGGCGTTTTTAGCCCAAGGCGGCGGCGCAAAAAACCCCTTCATAACCCCCGCTGAAATTTTAGAATTCGAGCAGAGGCTGCTTGCGGCAAACTTTAGCCGCACGGAGATTTTAATCCTTAAAGAGTGCCTAAGCTTCGTTCACACCGCATTTAGCGCAAATAAAATTTACACCGCGCTAAAGCCGCGCATCAAAATCTCCAAAGACGCCGTATACGGCACCATCGCTAAACTTGAGCGGGAAAATTTCATCAGATTTTTAAGCAAGGTGGGCGAGCCCGCGCGCGCAAAAAAACTATATTTTTCGCATTTTAATATGCGCGAAATTTTAACGAGCAAAAAGGACTTCTCGAAAAAATTTGCCAACGTCCTTTTTTGCGAGCTTTTGGGGCTAAATACACCAATTTTTTACACAAAAGAGTTGGATTTTTACCTGCCTGCTCTAAAGATGGGGGTTCTCGTCATCCCATTCAGCGACTCGGACATTATCTTTTTAAAATTTCGTAAAATTTTAAGCGTGCTCAAGAGGCTCGGCATCACGAGCTTAAAAGTCGTTTCTATGGCAAACTCCGGTAGGCTCGAGATTGAGGGTATTCGCTGCGATGTCGTGCCGTTTCATGAGTTCGTGCTTAGCTTCTAATTATTGACATCCCATATCATAAAAATATAAATTTTATGATATAATTTTGGTAAACCCATATCAATTACGCAAGGGAAAGCCGATGATCAAATTAAAAGACAAACTCATTTATGAAACGCTAAAACTGGTCGAATCGCAAGGCAAAGAGGGACTTTTATGTCGCAATAAGCAAAGCGATGCGGAGTTTATGAGGCCCGTGAACGAATTCGCAGCTGCGAGTGGGCGCAACTACACCTCGGTCAAATCGACTCTTGATATAATTCATAAAAACTGGGGCTACCTGCAGCGCGAAAGCATTAAGGATACGGGGCTTGATGCGGGCAAGGCGTCGAAGATTTTCATCTACCGCCTATGCGAGTCAGGGCGAAGCTTTATCGAAAAATACGAAAAAGCGCTCGTCCAAAACGCCGACAAATAGTTCAAAATTAAAAGTTTTAAGCGCCAATTAGATAGAATTCTTTAATTTCACGTAGAGCGACAGAATTTCATTTTTATGCGACTCGCCTTAAAAAAAAGGAGATGAAAATGCTGGATTTTATAGTAAAAATGTTCGCATGGAAAGCTGAGTGGGAGGTAAAAAAGGAATATGACAAAGAATTTGGTGATCTATCCTCCATGCGCTCAATCTTGCGCTTTATAATACTTCTTATCATACTTAGCATTTTGATTAAATTTTAATTAAGCGTATGAAAGATACATTTTTAGATATTGCGCTCGTTTTATTCGGCATCGCTATGCTCGCCACGATGCGACAAAAATCTTTATTACAATTTATAATTTTCGTCGTGATTTTAGCGCTCGCCAGAGAGTTAATCATCAGGCTTTATGCCTAGTTTCGACGAAACCGACGCGGATGGAATTTAAAATTTAAACGACAAAATGACGGCGCGGCGAAATTCGGCGGGCGCAAATTTTAAATTTCGCCGTAACCACACTATGCTTTTATCATCATTAGCGAATTCTACCGCGCTTCAAGAATTGCCGTATCGATAAATCTAGATTTTATAGTCAATGATAGATTTTACCCGCGACGAGGATTTGCGCTTGATGTCGCGCTTTCTGCTATTAGTGGCGGATTTCGCTCGTGCAAATGCGACGGAATTTCACTCGTGCGAACACGGCGGATTTTTTGTGGTGGCAGCAAAAATTATAAACCGAATGAGCGGGTTAGAGCGTAAATTTTATAACGCTAAATTCCACAAAAGCCTAAATTAGCGCAATGTAAGTGCAGAATTCAATCAAAAAATTTCAAACTTAGTAGTAAAATTCCACACGCTGAAATCTTAAAATTTTATTTCATAAGATTCCGAAATTTAGGAATTAAATTTTGCAGTGAGACGGCAAATTTTACTTCGCAATTAAAATTCTCACCCAAACCATCCCCGAAAATTCTAAAATTTCATCATCATAAAATTTTAAAATTCCAATGTCGTATTGCAAATCTATTATTTTATAAAACGGAGCAAAAAGCGAAATCTTGCATAAATCACACTCGAAAATTTGACGGATTCTCGCGCAAACCGGCTCGAAATTCCGCCCTGCTTACTCCACGTATCCGATAAATTCGCCATCGAAAGTATGTCTAACGTCGCCGCGAAAGTAAATTTTACCTCCATCTCCTAAGCGC